>JBDSLC010000122.1:0-20845 GCA_039916585.1 Pyrinomonadaceae bacterium
CGCACGATGCTGCCAAACCCGCCGACCGTCGACCCGAAATGCTGGATCAGCCGGTGGCCGTTGAACGAATCGGAAAAGAACGCAAAGCCGTGTGCGACGGATCTGCCGTCCTTCAAAATGGTCGGCCGAAGCATCTGATCGAGGCTGTTTTGCTTGACGACGCGAGCCTTCAACGCGGCCTCCCACCACCGCGCAAGATCGATTGGACTCGCCAGAATGCCCCCGCTAGCCGCGATGACCCTTGGCCGAAACGGCTCGCCGTTCTTTAGCTGATCGTTTCTCAGCACGTATCCGCTCGCCCGGTCGTTCACTACATCTTCCTGATGTTTGAAACGTATGGTCGGAAAGCTGAGCGGCTTGATGATCCGGCGAACGACAAGATCTTCGAACGATTCGCCGCTCGCCCGTTCCACGATAATGCCGATCAGTGGCAGGTTCGTATTCGAATAGAGCCAGTTTTCATTGGGTGCGAACTGCAGCGGAAAGTTTCTGACGAGATCGATGAACTCCTCATGCGTATACTCGCGCCGATACGAAAACTCCTTTACCTCGGTCCAATCCTTCAATCCAGATGTGTGGTTCAACAGATTCCGTATCGTTATCGGCTTCCACGAATCGGGAGCATTCGGCGGGAGGTGTTTGTTGATCGAATCGTTGAGGCTCAGCTTTCCATCTTCAACCAACAGCATTATCGCCTCAGCCGCAAACTGTTTCGATATCGACCCGATCTCGTAGACCGTGTCCTTGGTCGCCTTGGTTTGCGTCTCAATGTTTGAAAACCCGTAACCTCCTGCTCTGATAACGGTACCGCCTCGCAAGACAGCGATCGAAAGCCCCGGGATCTTCCGCTTCTCGATCTGCTGACGAATAAGGTCGTCCAGTTTGTCCGCCCTCGCTACGGATAGCAGAAGAAGGATCAATGGTAGGAGGACAACAGGCCGTATGGATGATCTCATTCTTTATTTCCTAGCTTCGCAATAGCCCAGTAATTATTTCGATCTCACGCTACGAAGGTGAACGTGATCACGCCGGTTACCTGGATCGGCACTCCGGATAGCTGAATCGGTTCAAAGGTCGATCTGCACGCGGCATCGACGGCGGAATCACGCAAGTTAGGGTGTCCGCCGAGAGCACTTGCCCCGATCACCTTCCCGTCTACATCCACAAGCACACTGATCGGAATTGCCCCGGAGAGGCGATTTGCACGGGCGCTTGGCGGATAATCGGGGCGAGCCAAAAACTTTACCCTTCCCTGCAGTATTCCCGCATCCACGATCCGACCCTTGGCTCCAGTGATATCGTTTGTCCTTGCAGGCTTGCCGGCCGCGTCGAACGAATACGAAATCGTCATCTCGAACTCGGATGGCTTTCCATCCTTAACGAAAGGTACAAACGTCACATGGCTCGCCGCATCCGTTACCGCTTTTCTGATCTTCTTGATCCTCCCATCATCAAGGTTCGCACACGGGGCATTCGGCCCGAACGCCTGCAAGACCTTCACCTCACCCTTTTTGTCGACCTTGATCGCAACTTTGACGGTGCTGCCATAGCCGAGTTCTCCGGCTTCTCTCGGATAGACAGGATCAGGATTCGAAAGCGGTTGCGGAGCGTTCTGAGCCGATGTAATGACGGCAATGAGCGAGAGTATTAGAAATAGGAGAAACGTTTTCATAAGTGGATTCAGACGTTGGAAGTCTCTTTGGTCACGTCACTGTCAAAATACAACTCGTTTTAGCTGCAATTATAGAATAGAAACCGCCCGCTCGGTCAGGCGTGCTATCGATTCGCTTTCGGCGAGCCCGGAACAACCCGTGAGTTCGGATGATGAATCCAACTTTTTGCTTGAGATTTGGAGTGCAAAGTAAACATCTCGCTTCAGTGCGGGGCTCGGTGGCGCAGGTGTATCTCCTGACTTTGGTTACCGCTCTACAGCGGCAGGAGACAGAGGGAAAGGTTGTTCTGGCCGCGAATCTCAAATATGCTTGCTTGAAATGAAGATCTACGATGTGACAGTGGCGATACGCGAGAAGATGCCAATTTGGGAGGGTGATCCGCCGGCGGTCGTGCGGGGTGAGCGGGCGTTAGCGTCCGGGGATGGGGCGAATGTTTCCTCGCTCTGTTTTGGCGCTCATACGGGCACTCACGTGGATGCGCCGAATCATTTTATCGAGGGGACGCGGCGGGTGGATGAGCTTGAACTTGAGAAGCTGATCGGGCCGTGCCGGGTGGCGGAGATCGGGCCAGAGGTATTAGCGGTTGAACCTGACCATCTGCCGCCACTTGATGGGGTCGAGCGGCTGATCTTGAAGACGCGAAACTCGGAATTCTGGTCTACCCCGGAAGACGGTTTTCGACGGGATTTCACTTACATCACGCTTGCTACAGCTCGTTTGCTCGCGGACGCAGGGATCAAGCTGATCGGGATCGATTACCTGTCGATCGAGGCACCGGGGTCGGAGGGACATCCGGTCCATGTCGCGCTGCTCGAGAGGGAGATCGTCATCCTCGAAGGACTAGATCTTCGGGAGGTTCCACCGGGCGATTACGAAATGGCTTGCCTGCCGTTAAAGTATGTCGGCGGGACGGGCGACGGCGCTCCGGCGAGGACCGTAATGATTGGGGTAAGGTAGTATTTTTCAAACGCAGATGTTGGGTCTCCGCGTTTGAAAATATTTAACGCAAAACGCTAAGGCCGCAAAGTATGGCGAAGACAACTCGAAGGCTTTACGACGAATGGTCAACAACGTACGACGCTGTGGTAAATCCGACGCGCGATCTGGAGAAGCGTGCGTGTGAGAGTTTGCTCGGAGGGATGTCGTTTGGGCGCGTTCTCGAACTCGGGGGCGGGACGGGGAAGAATACAGGATGGCTTGCGGAGCGCTCTCGCGAAGTTGTTTCGGTGGATCTCTCGCCGGAGATGCAGGCGATCGCTCGCGGAAAGGTGGCGGCTACGAATGTCGAGTTTCGGATCGGCGATGTCACCGCCGCGTGGGATTTTGGCAATGTCTTTGACTTGATCACGTGCAGTTTGATCCTCGAACACGTGGCGGATCTCGTGCACGTTTTTCGCGAAGCGGCCCGCGTGCTTATTCCGGGCGGACGAGTCTATGTCTGCGAGCTGCATCCGTTCAAACAATACAGTGGCAGCAAGGCGCGGTTCGAAGGTGACGGCGGACAGAAGATCCTCGAATGCTTTACGCATCACGTCAGCGATTACTCGAACGCCGCTCTGATCTCGGGGTTTGCGATCGAACGCGTCGACGAGTGGTTCGACGGATACGACAGAAGCGGGGTGCCCAGGCTGGTGTCGTTCGTTTTCAAGAAATGAACTTCGCAAATAACAAGCAATATCAGGATCGGGTGTACGAGATCGTGCGTCAGATACCGCGTGGGCGAGTGATGACTTATGGGCGGATCGCGGGAGTTTTAGGCGATGGATATACGCCACGTACCGTCGGCTACGTAATGCACGCGGCTAATAGCGAAGGCGTTCCGTGGCAGCGGGTGATCAATTCGCAGGGGAAATGCTCGACGGGGCGGTTGACGATCCCCGTAAATCTGCAGCAGGATATGCTCGAACAGGAAGGTGTTGTATTCAGCGAGAAAGGGAAATGCGATCTGAAACAGTTTGAGTGGTGGCCGGAGGGTTCGGGGCCTCCTGACGGCGAGCAAACAAGTCTATTTGGATGATCAACGATCCGAAGCCAGCAACCAAAGAACACACAGAACGAAAACCGAAAACACAGACAACAGCCTCATAGCATCACTCGGTTTTCTTTCCCGCGCCTCCGCATCTCGGCGGTGAAGATCACCTGCCCCACTTCAACTTATTTCTCAGGACATCGAAGTAGTTGCGGTTTGGCGGTTGGACCAGGTTGAAGGTCGTGCGGCTTTTGCGGATGCGGACGCAGTCGCCGGATTGAAGGGTGTGTCCGATCTGGCCATCGAGCGTGAGGACGACGCCTTCGTTCTCGTTGAGCAGTTTCATCTCGATCATCGCGGTGTCAGGGATGACGATGGGTCGGTTGGTTAGCGTGAACGGGCAGATCGGCGTGAGCACGACGGCGTTCATCGAGGGATAAATGATCGGGCCGCCCGCCGAGAGGTTGTAGGCGGTCGAACCCGTCGGCGTGGCGACGATCAGGCCATCGGCACGGAACGAGTTGACGTAGAGTTGGTTTAGTTTGACCTCGATCTCGATAATGCGTGCAAGAGCGGCTTTGTTAATTACGACGTCATTCAGCACGCGGCCTTTCGCCAGCATCTCTTCGCCTCGCCAATGCTCGGCGTGGAGCATCACGCGCGAGTCAATGTCGTACTCACCGCGGAGGATCGCCTCAAGGGCGGGCGTCATTTCCTCGATGCGAAAATCCGTCAAATAACCGAGACTGCCATAGTTGATACCTAGCACCAGTACTTGATGATCACCTACCATACGGGCGGTGGAGATCATGGTTCCATCGCCGCCAAGCACGACGATCAGGTCAGCGTTCTCGGCGATGTCGGTGCGCTCGGTTACATCCTCAGCAGGATTCTCGCTCCAGACGCACGGCGAGCCGATCTGTTCGATCTTATTCTCGCGGAGCCATTCGGAAAGTTCGCACGCCGTCCCGAAAGCCTCTGCATCATTGGGCTTAACGACTATTCCCACCTTTTTTATTGGGCGTTTTTCCATCGCGTTCCGGATGGGCTAATGATTGAATAATTACAGCCAAACCGCAAGCGATGAGGTCGCGGTCGAGTGAAGCCACCAGATGTTGACGGTCGCGCATCAAACCAAGCAAATAACGGCATATCGAGGCTAGGGCTTCATTGGATATTGCATTTTCATTTGGTAATATCGCAGTTTGCCGTCTTTGACAGCACAATCCAGTAATTTACAGGTAATTTCAGATGTTAACTTTCTTCAAACGCTTGGAGCGAACGCGTAATTTCGTTCTGTTGGCATTCGCCATAATCATGGTCGCGAGCCTTGTGCTGCTGATCCCGCGGTCACAGGGTCCGCAGGCCGGCAATCTGGCTAACAGCTCAGAGACTGCGGCGAGTGTAAAAGGCGAAAAGATCACGGTCGGTGAAGTCTACAAGCAAAAGCAATATTATCAGCAGATGATGCAAGGCCGTCCGTATCCGGCTAAATCGGTTATCAACGGCATTATCAGCAGCCGCATCGCGAGAATTGAGGCAGCTCGTCTAGGCCTGACCGCTTCAGACGCTGAGGTCGCGACGGCGATCCGCCGTCAGTTCACACCGCAGGATGGCAAGCCCTTCGATCAGAAAGTATACGAGGAGAATGCGGTTCAGCAGGCCGGCAGCATTGCGGCGTTTGAAGAGGAAATGCGTGATTCATTGAGCGCACAGAAGCTTCGTGCCTTTATAACGGCCGGTGTAACCGTATCAGAAGAAGAGGTGCTGAAAGATTTCCAGCGAAGCAATTCTAAGTTTGACCTTTCTTATGTGCTTGTCAGCCCGGCAGAGCTGGCAAAGTCAATCACGCCTAGCGACCAGGACCTTCGCGACTATTTCGAAAAGAACAAGCAGGCCTATTACATCAACGCTCCGCAGAAGAAGATCAAATATGTATTCCTGAACACGGCTAAGGTCGGCGAAAAACTGACGATCTCGGACGCAGACCTGCAGGCCGAGTACGACAAACTGCCGGCGGATAAGAAGATCGGCGGCGTTTTGGGACAGGAGATCGTCCTTCGCGTCCCGAAACCGGAGCAGGATGGGTTGATCTTGGAGAAAGGCAATAAACTTGTCGAAGAGCTTCGCAAGAACGGCCCCACCGTTTCGCAGGAGGCATTTGCGGAGATCGCTAAAGGCCAGTCCGAAAATCCTGCCTCGGCCGCGCAGGGCGGAGCACTCAAGGGTCCCGTTCGCGAGAATCTCAACAACGCGACAGATCCGTATCAACGTCTTGTCGCGATGCAGCCCGGCGAGATCACAGAGCCGATCAACTATCAGGGACGATATTTTATTCTTCGCCGCGGCGAAGCCGTCCCTAAGTCCTTCGAGGACGCGAAGAAGGAGCTGGAGATTTCACTTCGTAACCGTCGTGCATATGGCGTAACCGCAGAATTGGCTCAGCGTGTAACGGACGCCCTCAAGGCGAATAAGAACGTCGAAGCGACCGCCCAGCAGTTTGCGGGTGAGGCGAACATGGCGGTTTCGGATATGGTTCGCGAAACCGCGTATATCGTTCCCGGTGACGACGTGCCGAACGTTGGGATCTCACCGCAGTTCGAGGACGGCATCGCGATGCTGGTTAATGCGCAAGAGGTAGGCGACAAGATCCCGGTTCAGAACGGATTCGCGATCCCGATGTTGGCGGACAAAAAGGATCCGCGTGACGCCGAGTTCGACGAGGTCAAAGCAAAGCTGATCGATGTCGTAAAGGTTGAGAAGGCCAGTGCCCAGATCGCCGATGTCGCCAATCAGATAGCGTCAGGTGCCGCGAATGTCGGTGCTTTGGCTGGCTTGGCAAGCGGAAAGGGATTGAAGGCGGAGGACTCTAAAGGGTTCATTCTAGGTTCACCGCTCGGTACCGGAACGTCTGCAACGACTAACGAGGCTCTCGAGGACGCGATCTATGCTCTGCGCCAGGGCGAGGTGACCAAGACGCCGATCCAGATCGGCGATGCTTATTACATCGTCGGCGTAAACAGCCGCGAGGAAGCGAAGATGGAAGACTTTGCCAAGCAGCGGTCGACGCTGATCGAGCAGAAGGCCAATCAAAAGAAAGGCGAGATCTTCTCGGACTATCTCGCCTCGACCCGCCAGAAGATGGAAGCCGCAAAGGAGGTCGTGATCTATGACGCTGCGGTCAAGAAGCTCGATGAAGGCGATTTGCCGATGTCAGATCTTCTGAATCAGTAGGCATTCGAAAGGCAATAAAAAGGGCGTCGCGATTCTGATCACGACGCCCTTTTT
This sequence comes from Pyrinomonadaceae bacterium, assembly GCA_039916585.1. Lineage (GTDB taxonomy): Bacteria > Acidobacteriota > Blastocatellia > Pyrinomonadales > Pyrinomonadaceae > OLB17. The sequence goes on from JBDSLC010000122.1 coordinate 6,931, forward strand.
ATGTTCGGGTTTCCCCGGCCTGCTTACTTCGCGTGAAGTTCCGCAAAGTGGACGAAGAACCAATAGGTAATTCCGGCCCAGATCACCAGATTGACCAGTGAACCGATCAAGCCTATTTGCTTAACCTTCTGGCTGCGTCCGACGGTTCGATCGCCTTTGCCGTACATTAGCACCGCGACCAGCACGCCCGTAACTACCCAAGCGAAAAGCCGAATACCGAGATTAAGCGGTATTACTTCAGCCTTCAGATTCATTAGGTAAGGAACCTGATAAATTGTCAGAGCGACGCACAATACGATCGCAATGATCGCCGCGACCGGCGGTGTGTAACTCGCCGGGACTTCAGCGTTTGCATCCGCATCGCTAACTTTTCCTAAGTTGCTGTGGCTATAGCTGTATGCAAAGTAGATCACCAGTCCAATAGCCATCCAGTCGATGAGGCGGATCCACGTGTCGAGGGGCAAGCTGTTCATCAAATAGGCAGCCGAGACTACAGTTGCAATTGGAATGAACGGTGAAAGCGGCACTCTAAACGGCCGATGGAGAGCCGGGTTCGAAGACCTCAGAATGATGATTCCCGTACCGACGATCACAAATGCGAACAGCGTTCCGATACTGACAAGTTCGCCGAGCAAGCTGATGGGAACGAATCCCGCAAGGATCGCGACGATCGTGCCGGTGATGGCGGTTGTGATATGCGGAGTCTGGAATTTCGGATGGATTTTCGCTGCCCACGCGGGAAGCAACCCATCTTTTGCCATCGAATAGAACACGCGAGGTTGACCCATGGTCATAACGACCATCGTCGAACTCAGACCGAGTACTGCACCGACCTTGATGATCGTCGGGAAAACGAACAGGATCGTTCCCATCGTCGTGCCCTGTGCCTGTTTAAGTGCGGCGTCGATAGCAACTGCGATCGGGGCGGCCGCATTGGTCAACAGTTTGTAATCGACCAGCCCGACCATGATCCCGGCAACCAAAATGTACAAAACAGTACAGATCGCGAGCGAACCGAGGATGCCGATCGGCATATCACGCTGCGGGTTCTTGGCTTCTTGGGCGGCTGTCGAAACTGCGTCAAAACCGATGTAAGCGAAGAAGATCACCGCCGCGCCCGTGACAACACCGCTAAAGCCGAAGGGCATAAACTCAGCGCACCCCGGAGCACCTACCGTACAGCCGATACCGATATTGCTGGTGTTGACGTAGCCGATTCCGGCGACGATAAACAGAACAACGACGACGACCTTGATGATAACTATGATCGAGTTAAAGCTCGCCGATTCCTTGATACCGCGGATGAGCAGCAGAGTGACTGCGATCGAGATCAGGAATGCAGGCAGATTGAAAAATCCGGTAGCGATCTGGGAACCGTCGGCGGCCATGATCTTGGCCCCCGGCGGAGCGCTTAGGGCAAGAGGGAAATTAATCCCTAACGTGTCTCTAAAGAGGCTGACAACATAGCCGGACCATCCAACCGCCACGGTCGCGGCGCCGAACGCATATTCGAGAATAAGGTCCCAGCCGATGATCCACGCGACGAATTCGCCGAGGGTTCCATATCCGTATGCATATGCAGAACCCGATATCGGCACGCTGGAGGCAAATTCCGAATAGCAAAGCGCCGCAAACGCACTGACGATTCCGGCGATCACCATTGAGATAATGACGGCGGGACCGGCATGCTTTCCTGCCGCCTGACCGGTCAAAACAAAAATACCGGTACCGATAATAGCTCCGATACCGAGCATCGTCAGATCCAAAGACGACAGCGTCTTTTTGAATGTATGCGAGCCGGTTTCTTCGGCCTCGGCAACGATCTGGCTGATCGGTTTAGTCGCAAAAAGTGACATCAAAACCTCCTACAAGGGTAAAAAATAAGATCTAGGACCGCGCGGAATCCGGCGATCCGGACGCCAACTTGCGCCAAACAAAGTAAACAGGAACTCCAGTCAACACTATAAGAAGTCCCGGCCATGTCGCGGTCGTCTGATAGACGAACAGCACGACGAGAATTATTGCTGCACCGACGCAGTATAGTGCCGGTATCACGGGGTATCCAAACGCCTTGTACGGCCGTTCCGCATTCGGACGCTTGATCCGCAGAACGAACACCGCCGCGATCGCGAGAATATAGAAGATCAGTGCCGCTGAAATAACATACGTGAGCAGGTCATTATAGAGGCTTCCGTAGCTGCCGTCCGCACGCACTGTTCGCGGAAGGACATAAAGCGCCGCGAGAACTCCCTGGATTACAAGGGCCCATGCCGGAACGTGAAACTTGTTAAGTTCGCCCGCCGCCCTGAAGAAAAGGCCATCCTTCGCCATTGCAAAGTATGCCCGCGGTCCGGCAAAGATGAGCCCGTTGTTGCAGCCAAAAGTGGAGATCATGATCGCCACCGCCATTAATGCCGCACCGATCCCGGGGAAGATCACCTCTGCCGTAGCTGAGCCCACCCGATCGCTGGGCACTTTCTGCATATCCAAAAAGCTAAGCGTCACGAGGTAAGCGATATTTGCCAGCAGATATAGAATGATGACTCCGCCGGTTCCCAAAAGCAGCGACAAAGGAAGATTTCGCTTCGGATCTTTTACTTCGCCTGCCGTAAAAGTCACGTTGTGCCAGGCATCCGCCGAAAAAAGAGAGTTGGTTTGAGCGACGCAGAGGGCGACGAAGAGCCCGAATGCCGTGGCGGATGTCAGGCCGTGGCCAACGTCTTGAAGATTTCCGCGAACGGTCCAGAGATCACCAAAATTAGCCGACGCGATCTGCGGATACGAGACGAGCCCTACGATGATACCTAAAAGGATCAAGGCGATCAGCGATCCCGTCTTCGCAAAAGTGAAAACGTTCTGGATCATCTTGCCCAGCTTCAGCCCGCGGGTATTGATCGCGGTCAGGAAGATGATCATAACGATCCCGAGCAGTTGGGCGGTCGAAAGCGAGAACGCGTAACTCGACGAGCCGATGCGGATCGGCGCGATAATGTAGCTGGATTCGGAGATCTGCGGGATCAAGATTCCCGTGAACCGGCTGAAGGCTACCGCGACCGCAGCGATGGTCGCGGTTCCGATCACCATGAAGTGCGTCCACCCGTAGAGAAATCCCCACAGCGAGCCGTATGCCTCTTTCAGGTAAACGTACATACCGCCCGCCCGCGGCATCATCGCGGCGAGTTCACCGTAAGACAACGCGGCACCGATCGTCAGCAGCCCGGTGATTATCCAGACGACGAGCAGCCAGCCCGGCGAGCCGACTTGTCTCGCGATATCCGGCGACACAATGAATATGCCCGAACCGATCATCGATCCGGCAACGATCATCGTTGAATCAAGCAAGCCGAGTCCGCGGACGAAGCCTTCGTTTGGTTGTTGTTCGACTTCAGCAACGTCTGTTGCCATATATTCCACTTTGAAAAAACGCTCGACGTTCCGGAAGGCGGAATCATCGTTTCTTTCGTTTATGTTTCTTATTGCCAAGAGGCTGGCGAGAGTTTCGTAGGTTATTATACGTGTATTACATCACCTGTCGAGTTGGAAACCTTTATTACTGGGCATATGAATGAACATCCGAATACTCTTGGCGATATGCCGAAGGAAGATTTTCGCCGGTTCGGCCACGCAATTGTCGACCGCATCGCGGACTATTTCGAGGAGATGGAAGATCTCCCCGTGTTGTCGCAGATCGAACCGGGCTCGCTTCAAAATGCGTTACCCGAATCTCCACCCGAAGTCGGCGAGGATTTCGGCGACGTGCTTACGGATGTCGATAATCTGATCTTCCCCGCCGTGACGCACTGGAACCACCCCAATTTTCACGGGCTCTTTTCGACTTCGACATCGAGCGTCGGCGTATTCGGCGAGATGTTCGCGGCGGCGTTCGACATGAAGGCAATGCTTTGGCGGACGGCGCCGGCATCGACGGAGCTCGAGGACGTAGTGCTCGATTGGCTGCGGCAGATGATGGGGATGCCCGAACATTTCGAAGGCATCATCTACGACACGGCGTCTGTCTCGACAATGCACGCGATCGCCGCGGCTCGCGAAAGAGCGGGATTAGACGTACGCGAACTCGGGATGAGCGGCCGTGACGATCTGCCGCTGATGCGTGTCTATGCGAGCGACCACGTGCATTCGTCCATCGACAAAGCGTGCATAACGCTTGGCCTGGGCACACGTAGCCTGCGCAAGATAGCGATCAACGAAAAGTTTGAGATGATTCCGGGGGCGTTGGCGGAAGCGATTGAAGAGGACATCGAAGCGGGTTATGTTCCTATCTGCGTTATCCCGACTATCGGCACGACGTCATCTTCGAGCGTCGATCCGGTCGACGCGATCGCCGATATCTGCGAGAAGCACGGCGTGTGGCTTCACGTGGACGCGGCTTATGCCGGTTCGGCGGCGATCTTGCCCGAGATGCAGCACTACTTTAAGGGATGCGAGCGGGCCGATTCGATCGTTACGAATCCGCACAAGTGGCTTTTCACGCCGTTCGATCTTTCGGTCCTGTATTGCCGCGATCTCGGTGAACTGAAGCAGGCGTTCTCTCTGGTACCGGAATATCTTAAAACCAACGACGAATCGACCGTAAAGAACGGCATGGACTACGGCATCCAGCTTGGACGACGGTTTCGGGCGTTAAAGCTGTGGTTCGTGATCAGGTACTTCGGCCGCGAAGGCCTCATTGATCGAATACGCGAACATTGTCGCCTTGCGAGGTTGTTCGCCTCGTGGGTCGAAGAGTCGGAGAATTTTGAGCTCCTCGCACCGGTGCCGTTTGCTCTCGTCTGCTTCCGTGCGTGCCCGCCTGGAATTGAAGATCTCGATGCATTGAACGAGCGGATCATGAACGACATCAACGCCTCGGGCGAGGCATACATTTCTCACACGAAACTGAACGGAATATTCACGCTGCGGCTGTCGGTCGGCAGCATCCGAGTCGAGGAGCGGCACTTAGAAAAAGTTTGGAATATTTTGAATCAGCGGCTAAAATGAAACCAGAGGTCGTTTCACCCGGCTTCCAACATCTCAACACACCACCAATTAACGGATCGATCATTATGAGAAGAAGTTCTTTTTTACTCGCGCTTGTTTTGTTCTGTACCTCGATGGCGGCGGCACAGACCGCCCAACTGCATCTACAAAAGGGCAATGCATTTTACGCGAACAAGCAATACACTCTGGCTATTGCCGAATTCGACCAGGCGATCAAGCTATCACCCTCGTCGCCGGAGCCGTGGTTCAATCGCGGGCAGTCGTACTACTTTATGGCGAATTATTCCCGCGCCATTTCCGACTATAGCCAAGCTCTGATGCTCCGGCCCACTTACGCCGACGCACTGTTCCAACGCGGCCTTTCTTACAACAAGAACAAGCAGCACGACCTGGCGATCGCGGACTACACTCGCGGCCTGACTCTCCTGCCGAACGATCCGCAGTTTTACTACAACCGCGGGATCGCATATGCCGACAAGGATCTTCCGGATCTTGCTCTTACGGATTACAACAAAGCCATCGAACTGAACCCGAACTATATGAAGGCGTTTGTAAACCGCAGCAGTGTCTACTTCAAGCAAAAAAGGAACGATCTGGCATTAGCGGATATCAGCAAAGCGATCCAGCTTGACGGCACCTATGTAGAAGCTTGGAACAACCGGGCCGTTATCTATAACACTACAAACCTGCCGGACCTCGCCATAGCGGACTTAAACAAAGCGATCTCGCTCGATCCTAATCGGCCGAAGCTCTATCTTGACCGAGGTATCTCGTACAACAAGAAGAAGCAGAACGACCTGGCAATAGCAGATCTTCACCGGGCCGTCGCGTTAGACCCCAAATATGCGAATGCGTTCATTATGCGCGGGGCGATCTATTTCGATACGAAGCAGTACGAGCTCTCTCGCTCGGACATGAACAAGGTTCTGCAGCTGGCTCCGGGAAATAAGTTCGCGACCGATCTGCTTGTAAAGATCAACGCCCTTCCGAAACCGGCGAACTAATCTCCCTTCATCTCGTCCCAGATCTTGTGGCCGTGGGTTTCGCGGAGGAAGATCGCTCCGATGACGAATGTGATCCCGGCAATGATCATCGGGTAATAAAGGCCGGCGTAAATGTCGCCGGTCTGGGCGATCAGCGATACGCCGATCAGCGGAAGCAATCCGCCGAACACGCCGTTGCCGATGTGATACGGCAGAGACAAGGCTGTATATCGTATTTTCGCCGGGAACGCTTCGACCAAATAGGCAGCGATCGGGCCGTAGACCATCGTCACCCAAAATACCTGAACGAAGACCAGACCGATCAGCTTCCAGGCCGCCGAATTTGACAGCAGCTCGCCCAGCGAAGTGTACGGAAGAACCTTTTCGGCAGTTACCAGGGTGCCTTCCGCATTCAATGACTGCGGCGTTAATTTGACGGCCGTCGTGACCGGGTCGCGTTGTGAGGTTGCCGTTACCACGTTCGAGCCGGCTGCCGACTGCATCCCCCGATAGATCGGAATGTAGGTCAACATTGCTAGTAAACATCCGGCGAGGATGATCCACTTTCGCCCGACCCGATCGCTAAGTGCCCCGAAAAATACGAAGAACGGCATGGCAAAGAGGAGCGCTATCGCGACAATGTACTGCGCCGACGTGAAATTTACGTTCAGGATCGTCTGCAGATAGAACAATGCGAAAAACTGGCCGGCATACCAGACTACGCCCTGGCCAGCGGTGGCTCCGAATAATGAGATCAGTACGATCTTGAGATTCTTCCATTTCGTGAATGCTTCGATCAGCGGGTTAGCGGAGGTCATGCCCGAAGATTTTACCTGTTGGAAGATCGGTGATTCCTCCATCCGTAGCCGGATGTACAGTGAGACGCCGACGAGAAGTATCGACACGAGAAACGGTATTCGCCAACCAGCGATCGAACCCGTCTTCCCGGCAAATTGCTCCGAAGTCATCAGATTCTGAACGATCAAGATCACCATCAGTGACATGAACAAGCCGAGCGTCGCCGTGATCTGAATGAAGGAAGTGTAGAATCCGCGTTGGTTGTCCGGCACATGCTCAGCAACATATACCGCCGCTCCGCCGTATTCGCCGCCGAGCGCCAAGCCCTGGAGTACGCGTAGAAGCAAGAGGATGACCGGTGCCGCCCAGCCGATAGTTTCAAAAGTCGGTAAAAAACCTAAGACCGCCGTGGCCCCGCCCATGATCAACAGCGTCACCAGGAATGCGTATTTGCGGCCAACGACGTCGCCGATACGGCCGAAAAAGAGTGCGCCAAACGGCCGGACTAGGAAACCGACCGCAAATGTCGCGAGATACATAATGTAAGCGAACGTGTCGTTTCCGGGCGGATAGAAAAGCGGGGAAATCACCGTCGTTAGGCTGCCGAAGATATAGAAGTCATACCACTCGATCACAGTACCGAGCGACGATGCTCCGATCACTTGCCAGATCTTTGCCTTCGACACTTGATCGTTATACAACGCCCCGAGATCACCTTTCGTTTCAGTCATCCGTTAATCGCTTCCTCGCTGTTGATAAAATGCGCACGCAGAAGCTTGCGCAAACTGGAGTTGAGCAGGTATTACATCAGGTTAGAGCGATGTTTTCAACGCAACTGTGGGTTAGCGCTTATGTTAGAGGAGCGTGTAATAATGTCTAGATATGCGGTTCGTAAAGGAGAGTGTGATCACGGCTACGCCCGAGCGGGTGTTCGCTTTTCACGAACTTCCGGACGCGTTCGAACGGCTTGTCCCGCCTTGGGAAAACGCGAAAGTTATACAGAAAGCCGACATTACCCAGATCGGATCGCAAGCGATCATCGAACAAAAGATATTCGGCCTTATACCGTCGCGGTGGGTCGCCGAACATACAGCTTACGATCCGCCGCGGATGTTCGAGGACGTACAGATCTCAGGGCCGTTCGCGTCGTGGCGACACAAGCACATTGTCGAACCGCATGCGGACGGTGCGATTCTCCGGGACGAGATCGAGTTCGAACCGCCGCTATCGTTCATCGGACAACTCGCCGCTCCGCTCTTCATCGTGCCGAAACTGGAGAAGATGTTCGATTTCCGGCACAAAGTGACGAAGGAATGGTGCGAATCTCAAATCTGATATCTGAAATTTCAAAATGCTCACTCACATAGTTTGCTGGAAATATAAGGAAGAAACGTCTCAGGAGCAGCGTGCCGATCACGTAGCCAGACTGCGGGCACTGCCGGATGTGATACCGAACATTGTGTCCTTCAATGTCGGCAGCGACGTGCTCCATCTTGAGCGTTCATTCGACACCGGGCTAGTTTCTGTCTATCCGAACCGTGATGCACTCGACTTGTATACCGATCATCCGGCGCATCAGGAAGTCGCGGCACTCGGAAAACAGATCGCGGAGAAGGTCGTGTCGGTCGATTTCATACACGATTGAAAATAATTCGAAAAGTCTTATTGATACTTATCGCCGTCCTTATTGCGGTGCAGGTTCCGTTTGTCTATCGCCGATACAAGATCGGTCAACTCTCCGAAAAGATCCGGCAGGTCAACGCTGGCCGAACTGCTCGCGAGACTCCCGGCTTTGCCGAGTACTCGGGCGTGATGCACGTTCATACGTCTCTAGGCGGGCACAGTACGGGGACTTTCGAGGAGTTGATTCAGGCCGCGAATGCTAACGATCTAGACTTCGTCGTGATGACGGAGCATTACGACCAGAATTACGATACGTCGGCGTTAACCCTGAACGGGACTTACGGCAAGACGCTGTTTATAAACGGCCAGGAAGTGGATACGAATGATGGCGGGCGATTTCTATTGCTCCCCGGGACGCCCGAGTCACCCTCGTTCGCGACGCTCGATTCGAAGACGTTCCTCGACAAGATCCATTCAGCAGGCCGCATCGCGATCAACAACTATCCCGATCGCAACCGATCCGGCGTCGCGGGTTTCGACGGCATCGAGGTTTACAGCCTGCACATAAATTTCAAGCGGGCAAATATTTTCACGGCGGGGGGTGATATTTTGTGGTCCCTAGGCTCCTACCCCGGACCGATGATGGCGTCATATCTTCGCCGGAATGATGACTACCTTGCTAGGTATGACAAGATCGCGTCGGAGGAGCGCCTGCTTCTAACCGCTGGAGCGGATGCACACTCGAACAAAGGCTACTATCTCGTCGCTGACGATGAAGGCAACAAACACCTCGGCTTCAAGCTCGACCCGTACCAAACGGTCTTTCGCATGGTAAGGATGCACGTCCTCCTCGAATCCGGAACGTCATTGACGCGCGAATCGATAATTGAGGCGATGCGTCGCGGACACGCTTACATCGGGTTTGATGTGCTTGGGGATACGACCGGGTTTTCCTTGGTGGCGGAACAGACCTCTGTCAACAACGTTCAGCCACCCGCTGCCGCAGGTGGTACTGACATTGGCAGCGTCTTAAAGCGTATAATGGGCGATGAGATCGTGTTGGGCACTGGGGTTAAGCTTTCTGCAGCGAGTCCCTCGAACGCTAGAATGATCGTCTTCAAGAACGGCGTAAAAGTCGCAGAGTTTCCTAATGCCACGGAATTCTCGTTAAATATAAGTGAAAAAGGCACTTACCGCGTCGAAGCATATCTCGATAGCCTCGGCGAACCATTCGACAAGGCTCCGTGGATAATGTCGAACCCGATTTATGTGCGGTGAGGGCAAACTGTTACACGGGCGCAAACATCTTAAAAAAGCATCTTAAAAAAGCACAGCGGTTTTCAAATTGTGTCGGATCTCTAAAATGAAGAGTTTATATAGAATTCCCGTTATCGCACTTTGCCTTGCGGGGCTTTTTTCGACTTTGCATGCACAGCAGGTAAAGCGCACCGATTTTGACGTAACCAAGTACGTCATCGACGCTCAACTGGTGCCCGAAGATAACAAGCTTACGGCGACGACGGATGTGACGTTCACAATGCTCGAGGACGGACGCAACGTCTCGTTCGAGCTTAACGGTTCGCTAAAGATCGACTCGATCACGCGAGTTGCTGGCGGAGCGGTCGCCGTTCCGTTGCCCGCAAGCCCGCGTCCAGCACGAACGCCCTCTAATGCTGCTGCGACGTCGACGGCGGCAACTGGAATCACGTTCGTCCAAGATCAGGTCGGTGTATCCGACCTCGGCCCGAGCGTGCGGATCGATTTCGGCGACTCGGTAACCAAAGGCACTCAGGTGACCCTTCGCTTTAAATACAGCGGCGCCCTGAATACGCCCAGTGGCGGGCCGCTGCTGAGCAAACGGCTTGCTTACATCGGGGAAGATCAGGGCTATTTGATGTATGCGGCACGTTGGTTCCCATTCCATGATTATGCCGCAGACATGGCAGCGGCGGACGTAACGATCGCAGTTCCCGGCGGTATGCAGATGGTGGGATACAGCGACACGCCCGTGACGTCAGCCGGCGGAAAGTTTCGTTTCACGCAGCAGAAGCCGGGATTGGTCGGCAACTTCGCTTACGGAAAATTTAACCCCCGAACGCTGAAGATCGGCGAATACGAGATCCAGTTCAATACGCGGCCGGGCTTTGACACGCTCGTACAGAATTACGGCGAGACGATCGGCAAAGCTCTTGAGTTTTACACAAAGAAGTTCGGCAATGCCGATTTCGGCAAGAAACTGATCGTCGCGCAGATCGATGACGAGAGCGTTGATTTCTATTCGTCGATGGGAATGCTCTTCGTTTCGAGCCGCGAATTCGAACAAGAACGCGGTGTGACGGAAGAGCGTCTTCAGCGTGAAACTGCATATCAATGGTGGGGCTTAAGTGTTGGATTGAAATCGTTCGACGACGCATGGCTCTCGCAGGGCTTGGCGGAATACAGTGCGTACGCTCTTCGCGAGAACACGCTCGACGGTCCAAAGCTTGATTCGCTTCGTCGCGAGCTCGTAGAAAAGTCGCTCACCTTCGAGCAGACCGCTTCTCTACTGCGTGCTCCGGCTAATCTAGATGACCAGTCGGTTGCATATCAGTACATCATGTACGCGAAGGGTGCGCTTGTTTACAAACTTCTCCGCGATACTCTGGGCACCGCAAAGTTCGACGAATTGCTCCGTACCTACCTTTCTGAGAACCGAGGAAAGAACGTCGGCATCGACGATTTCGAAAAACTTGTAGATCGCGTCGCTGGACAGTCGATGCGATATTTCTTCGCCCGCTGGGTCGAAGGGACCGGCGCACCTGAATTTACGGCGGATTACCTGATCATACGCACTCGCGGCGGCAAGTTCGTCGCCCGCGGAACCGTCAAGCAGAACTACGATAATCTTCGTTTGCCCGTTGACGTCCAGCTTCGCTCCGAAGGCGAAGCAGGGCTGAAAACAGTAACGCTCGATATGCAGGACTCGTCCGCAGACTTCAATATTGAATCGACGGGCAAACCACTCGCGGTCGTGATCGATCCAAGTTACAAGCTGCTCCGAATCTCGCCGGAGCTCCGCGTATCGTCTATCGCCCGTCGCGGGATCGAACAGTTCAAGGAAGGCAATTATGTAGAGGCTCAGGCGCAGTTCGAGGCGGCGTTGAAGCTCGACCGGTCGAACTCGTGGATCTATTATCACCTCGGCCTGCTGTTCCTCGAGCAACGAAACTATGACCTCGCGATCGATAACTTCAAGGCAACGATAGCAGGAAACGTGAGCCCCGCCTGGCTCGAAGTTTGGGCCAACATCAAGATGGGCAATGCCTACGATGCCAAAGGCGACCGCGTCCGCGCGACCGCCGCCTATGGACGTGCGGAAAAACTCGGCGATGACTACGACAACGCTCAGGAAGCCGTAAAGAAATATCAGGCTAATCCCTACGATCCGCGTGCCGACAAGGCGACCGCCGTTAAGTAGAGACCTGTCACGAATCGACCGAAGGGCTTGCCTGACTTAGGGCGGCCCTTTTTTGTCTGTGTGATAACATCTGGGCAATTTTGGCCACCCCAAATTACACAAAGCGGCTGTTTCTGATCCTTTGGATCACAGGCTTGGCGGGAGTGTTGTCCTTTTTGATTGTAGATCTCGAAGCGGTGATCGCGTTGATACCCGTGCCGGACCGACCATGAGAAGCGTTGCCGCACTGGCTGTGAAAAAGGCAGGCCGCACAGGACCCGCCTTTTTGACTTCGACTATTTGGTTATCTTAACCCTTTATGAATACGAGCTTCGACGTCTGGGCGCCGCGGGGGGTGGTGCTTTCGCGGTCGACCGTGAGTGTTTTTCCGTCAGTTGAAAGCGTCCAGTTTTCCTTCATAACCATAGTGATCTCGCCCATCGGGCCGTTGAAGCTTCGCGAGCTCGAGAGCTTTAGCGAACCGTCGGCTTCCTGAGTGCCTTTGAAGATGACCGGCATTTTGCCGTTCGGGCCGTCCATCTCAACCTTTAATTCCTTACCGTCGAGCGAATAGGTCGACGATCCGTCGCCCATACCAAAGCCGCCGCCCATTCCTCTGCCGCCCATTCCGCGGCCTGGTCCGCCCCCGGGAATACCGGCGGTTGGTGCTCCTGCAGGGGGAGGAGTATCGTTGGGCGGAAGACGTTTGGTGGTCGTATCAACTTTGATCTCTTTGGCTGACTGAGCCACGGTCAGGCTCATTCCATCCAGACGCATCGGCCCCGCGAACGTCGATTTTTCCTTATCGAGATTCCACGTTCCCGAATAATTTGCTTTGCCCTGGGCGAGTGCTGCCGCCGCCATAATTGAAATGGCGAAAAGCGCAAGCGTTAGCTTTTTCATTTATCGATCTCCTGAATTGCAAATAAAAAGATTCCGAAGCCGTTAGACGTTCGAAATCCTAAATAAGTTTTGTGAAATCTGTAAAGAAATGTAAAACACTCGCTCTAAGCCTATTCTCCTCGGCGCTTGCCGTACATTACACCAGCGATACCGACCGCCAGCCCGATCAGAAACAGACCGATCTCGAACCCGAATATCGTGTTTCGCTCAATATTCGGAAGAACGGCCATGATCAGATCGGCAATGAACGAAAAGGCGGAGATTCCCAACCCAATACCTGATACAAGAAAGCCGACCGCGGCAATGGCAAGATAACTGTTCGTTTTACCGGATATCACGCGATCTCCGTCAACCAGCTTACTTCGGCTGTATCCGTACCCGAAGTAGATCGCGAATCCGAACAGAAGCCAAACCGCGAACCTTGTCCAGTTAGACACACCGAGCTCGGTCATCAGGTACAAGCACGACAGCAGCCCCAGGATCGGGATAAGCGAGAGTTTCTTTGTCAGGCTGAAGAAGAGCAGAGCAGCACCGACGATCAGGAAGAAGATCATCGGGATCTTGTGAGAAAACGCACCCAACGTCGTTTCTCCTTCCGCCGGTTTTAGCGTCAGAAAATCGCTGATAAACGTGGGGTTAAAATAATAGACCACTGCGACCAGGATTATCAGAATCACCGGCAGGATGAACTGCGAGTTGATATAAGGAACGAACCGCGTACCGCTTTCGGTAAACTCCTTGTCTTTGAACAGAACCCCGGCACATACCACGACGAACGCAAACAGCGTCCCAATGCTCGCGAGGTCCGTCACCTCCGTGAGATTCATGAAAAGCGCCGGCACAGCGACAACGATTCCGGTGATTATCGTCGCAAACCAGGGTGTTTTGAACTTCGGGTGGATCGAGGAGAAGATGCGCGGCAGCAGTCCGTCGCGGCTCATCGCCATCCAGATACGCGGCTGGCCGATTTGGAAGACAAGGAATACCGTCGCCAACGCGATCACGGCACTTACTGCAATGATGCCCGCAACCCACGGCAAATTCGCTCCCTCAGGGCCAAAAACGAACGCAAGCGGATCACCGACATCAAGCTTCGTATAGCTCACCATGCCCGTCAGCACGAGAGCGATAGCGATATAAAGGACAGTGCAAATTACGAGCGAGAGAATGATCG
>JBDSLC010000123.1:0-52962 GCA_039916585.1 Pyrinomonadaceae bacterium
CCGCCGCCGAGTTGGCATCGTTCTCGAGTACAACCGGAATTCCCAGATGCTTCGTGAACAGAGCCTCAAAATCGAGATCATTAAGCTGTGGAAGATTCGGCGACCTTAGGATCGTACCCGTATGTGAGTTGACGATGGCAGGCATCGCAGCCCCAAAGGCCGCAAACTCGTAATTTCCTGCCAATTCCAACTTAAATTCGTCGATGACGGAAAGAATCGCCGAAACTATATCATCTTGATTTCCATCGGATGGTGTGGACATCCGATTTCTTGAGACGATCGTTCCGGCCCTATCTACAGCCGCCATCCGAAGGTTTGTGCCGCCTAGATCGGCGGCAAGAAACACCTTTTCCATTTTGATGAGGTCTACTGTTTCGGCGGCCGTTGAGCTTCAGGAACGTTTTTGTACACGTCCTCATATTTAGCGTATCCGTCCGCGATGACGGTCGTCATGAGATTACCCTTATCAACCACCGTTACCTCAAGCAGGATCGCCGGGATCTCCTTCTTGACGCGCTCGTTGTCGTTCATGAATGGCGTTGTAGTTAACGCTTCTTTCTTTGCCAGCTTTATGGCCGCCTCGACTGCCTGGCTAGCAAGGGGGATTATCGGTTTGTAGATGGTCATCGTCTGCGTGCCCTGCGCGATCCTTTGCAATCCGTCCAACGCGGCATCCTGTCCCGTCACCAGGATCTTACCGGCCAAACCCTTTTTTTCCAGGGCGGAAACGACGCCGCCCGCCATTCCATCGTTCGAGACGACGAATGCCTGGATATTGTCGGCATTGCGAGTCAAAGCGTTTTCCGCGAAATTGAGGGCAAGTTCCGGCTTCCAGTCAGTCATAAAGTCGTCGGCCACGACATTTATATCTTTTTGGTTGATCGCGGCCTGAAGGGCCTCTAACTCTGCTTTCTTCATTATGACGGCATTGTTGTCGGTCGAGGCGCCGTACACCATTACGTAGTTACCCTTCGGCACTTTCTGAAGAGCATACTCGGCTATCTTTTTCCCGATCACCGGAACCTGGTGAGATATATATAAGTCGATCTTGTCAGAGTTGATGAGCCGGTCGTAACTAATGACTGGAACGCCCTTGGCCTTGGCCTTATCGACCATCGAAGCCGCCTGAGTAGCGTCGTGCGGGGCGATCACGAGGGCGTCAATGCCCTGCGTCAGCAGGTTATCTACGTCATTCGCCTGCTTGTCTGCCTTATTGTCAGCGACTGTGATCACGCATTCGACGTCCATCTTCTTACAATGAGCCTCGAAAGCATCTCGGTCACGAACCCACCGCTCTTCTTTTAACGTGTCCATCGCGAAGCCGATCTTAAGCCTTTCAGAGCCGTCAGCCCGATTTGTTGGGGATGAGGTATTATTTTGCACTGGGCCAGTGCAGCTGATAGCGAAGATCGCGGCAGCGAGAAGCACTAGGATTCTGAAATTCATTGAATATCTCCTTTCGAATGAACAAGTTTCAGAAATTAAAGCAGAAAAATGCGGTTCGGGCAATGTAAGGTAGCAAAACCAGGATTTACAGACAGCTTTTGTAAAGCCTTGGCCTAAGATCATCTACCATAGACGCTGAATCAAACGGATATCTTCGGCCAAGGCTCGCCAATAAATCGTTTAGAAGTGAACAATTAGGGCTGGATTTTGTTGACATCACTATCGTATTGTTGTAAAACATTGGGTGACCTGGTTAATTAAAGAATCTTTACCAGGCATTACGCACTGTTCTGAATAGCTTGGAATGTGCGCAAATGCTCGTCATAAATTTTAACTGGAAACCAGTTGCTTTCCGCCCCTGAAAGGGTGGAGAATGAAAAAGGAATTGTTTCGTTAGGAGGAGACTAACTCACATGCTCGGCAAAAATATTCTTCGCAAATCTGTATGCTCGCTCACGGCCATCGCGGTCCTGTGCGTTTACTCGTCGTGGGCCATCGCTCTACCGAATGCGCTCATGGGTGAGATCACCGTTTCCGGTCAGGTAACGGTTAACGGCCAATCTGCCGTTTCGAATTCAACGGTCATCTCTGGAAGCACCATCGTAACCGGTGCTGGATCGAGTGCGATCGTTAGCCTTGGCAAGACCGGGCGTGTCGAGATCCTCGCCGATTCGAACCTTGTACTTAATTTTACGGAAGCCGGCATTGTCGGAATCCTCGCTTCGGGAAAAGCTCGCGTAGCTAATGCGTCTGGCGTTGCAACCACGTTTACGACCAAGGATGCAACCATCATTGCGGATTCGAGCCAGGCAAACAACTTCTTAGTAGAAGTTGAATGTTCACACACCCACGTTGACGCTACTACCGGTTTCGTCACCATGCGTGAAGGCAGCAGCGACCGTCAAGTTGCAGCAGGAACGTCGGCAACAGCCGGAAATCTGGCTCAGACCGGTTGCGTCCCCTGCCTCCGCCCCGACTCAGCACCGCCAGTTCGTTTTGGTGTGCCGTGGTGGTTATTTCTCGTCGCTGGTGGAATCGTCGCAACAACTATCCTTCTAACGGATGATCCGGAGCCCTGTCAGGACGGAGACTGCGATACGATCGTTGTCAGCCCGACACGAGGTGGTTCGTCGACCCAGGGTGCTCAGTAACATTCTCTTTTTTGTAAACTTAAGCGGGCCATATTGAGACCAATATGGCCCGCTTCGTTATTATAGAGAACTAAGATCAGGAGAATCGCTAGCTAAACGCAATTATATTTATGCAGATCGCAGTAATCGGAACCGGATACGTTGGACTTGTGTCGGGTGCGTGCTTCGCAGAGTTTGGTATTCAAGTGACTTGCGTCGACGTCGATGCCGACAAGATCAATAAGCTCAATCAGAACATTATTCCTATCTATGAGCCGGGGCTCGATCAGATAGTCGAAAAGAACGTTAAGGCCGGCCGGCTGGAGTTTACGACTGATCTCAAGTCCGCAGTCGAAAGGGCCAAGGTAATCTTTTTTGCGGTGGGCACCCCGCCAAAAGAAGATGGCTCTCCGGATATGAGCTACTATCAGCAGGCCGCGGAGGACGTTGCCGCCGCGATGAATGGCTATAAGGTTCTGGTTACTAAGTCGACCGTTCCTGTTGGTACGGGGAAATGGCTTAGGAACTTCGTTACCGAACGTATTCCTGCCGGAATGACCTTCGGAGTCGCGTCGAATCCCGAATTCCTTCGTGAGGGAGCGGCAATCGAGGATTTTATGCGACCGGATCGCGTCGTCGTTGGCAGCAACGAACCGGAAGCGATCGAAGTGATGAAAGAACTCTACCGCCCGCTTTACTTGATCGAAGCGCCAGTAGTGATCACCTCGCTAGAAGCTGCGGAGCTCATTAAATACGCCGCAAACGCATTTCTCGCAACCAAGATCACGTTCATTAACGAGATAGCGAACCTGTGCGACGCGATCGGCTGTGACGTACACGACGTTGCTCGCGGTATGGGAATGGACAACCGTATCGGGCGTAAGTTCCTGCATCCCGGACCAGGCTATGGTGGGTCGTGCTTTCCGAAGGATACAAGAGCCCTAACGATGGTTGCGGACCAGTTCGGGGTTGAGACCCGTATAGTCGATGCTGTGATCGAAGCAAACGATCTGCAGCGACAGGCGATGATACCGAAGATCGAGAAGCTTGTCGGCGATCTGGCCGGGAAGAATATCGGCGTCCTCGGACTTTCGTTCAAACCAGAGACCGATGATATGCGGGAGTCGCCCGCGATCGAGATCTGTCATTCGCTTATCGAACGCGGTGCAACTGTACGAGCCTACGATCCCGTTGCAATGGAGGAGTCCAAGCACTTCATCACTGGCATCGAATACGCATCTAACGAATACGACGCGATCAAGGGGGCCGACGCTCTTGTGATCCTGACGGAATGGAACCAGTTCCGTTCGCTTGATCTCGAGAAGGTGAAGGAACTCCTTTCATCGCCAAGGATCGCCGATCTTCGCAACATCTACGATCCTGAAGATATGCGTGAACTTGGCTTCGACTACGTCGGCGTAGGCAGGTAATCTTAGATTTGGAGCGGGAGATGCCACCGAGCGTCTCCCGCAGAGATCTCCCTTTTTTGATCCATGTCACTCACTCCGAACATTCTTATCACCGGCGGAGCAGGATTTATTGGCTCCAATCTCGCAGACGAGCTAATTCGCCGCGGAGCCAAGGTCACGATCATCGACAATCTGATCACCGGATTCCAAGAGAATCTTGATGAGATAGATGGTGATTTTGAGTTTATCAGGGGCGACGTCGCTGACAGCGAAGTGATTAATCGAGCAGTGCAAGGCATAGACTTTGTTTTCCATGAAGCGGCTTTGCCCAGCGTTCCACGTTCCGTTGCAAACCCGCTGGAAACTCACAACGCATGTGTAAACGGAACGTTTAACGTGCTGAATGCTGCACGCGATGCTGGAGTGAAAAGGGTAATCTACGCCGCATCGAGTTCCGCTTACGGTGACCAGCAGACGTTGCCGAAGGTAGAAACGATGGCTCCAGAGCCGTTGTCACCATATGCGGCGGCTAAGCTTACGGGCGAATACTATTGCAGCGTTTTTACGAAGGTCTATGGACTTGAGACGTATTCGCTTCGGTACTTCAACGTTTTTGGGCCGAGACAGAATCCGTCATCTCAATACTCCGGTGTTATCTCTCGCTTCATCGATTCGTTTATGAAGGGCGGATCCCCCGTGATCTACGGCGACGGACATCAGTCACGTGATTTTACGTACATCGCGAATGTCGTCGACGCAAATATCAGGGCCCTGGATGCTGCGAGTGGCGGTGGTGAGGTAATGAATGTCGCTAACGGTGAGAGGGTATCGCTACTCGAATTAGTTGATGTTATGAAGAGCGTAACTGGACGGTCTGACGTGACCATAGATTTCCAGCCGGGACGGACGGGGGACGTCAAGCATTCTCAGGCCGATAACAAACGAGCTGTCGAGTGGCTTGGTTATGAGAAACTCGTCGGGCTAGAAGAAGGAATACGACGAACCATCGATTGGTGGAAAGAGAGTCGTTTCGCGAAAGATTAAGCTACTTCCCTCCAAAAACTGCGTCGTCTATTTTGGAATTGAAAAGAATATCCTTCGCTTTAAAGTTCGCGTAAGCCGTGATCGGCCCGAGATCAAATCGCTGCGAATAGCGCTCCGGTATTGTAATCCCATCCACAACCCTGTACTTGTCAACCACGATGGAGGTTGTGAAAGTCCTGCCGTTCATCTCGTAAGCGGACTCGTACGAGCTAATGAGTCCTGTTTTCTCGTCGAGATAGAAATCCGTATAGAAGCCATCTGGTGCGGTGAGCCTAAATCCCTTCTCCTTGCGCTTCCCTACCGGAACGGGGCTCACAACGTAGCCGTTGTCGCCGAACTTCGGCAGTAGAGGAAAGCCAAGCGTCGTGACCGGTGGAAGGGTGATCCCGTTTAGCGATGATACTGTATTTGTGCCGTCGAAGGTCTGTTTTATTGATTGGAAGGTCGTCTGAATATCGAGGATATATTTGTCTCCTGAGATGACGGTCGAAAATCCCCCCGGAAGGGATTGAGTTTGGACGATGACATCCACGCCTCCTTTGATCACCAGCGTTTTGATCAATTTGAGCTTAGCCCCACCATGAGCGTCGAACGCAGCCTTCGCAGTTGCTCCGGCATCGATCAAAGGCTTTGTACCCTTGGTCATCTCTCCGGATTGACCGATAGCAGTAAACATGGCAGACATAAGAAACAAGGCGGCGAAACAGATCTTCATTTTAGAACTCCAAGAAAAATGGGCGAGAGATCAGAAGATCCATCGCCCATTGTTGTCAATGGCTTAGATTGTAATCGATTCAGCCGTTACCAGCTAAACCGGGCCTGCAGTTCAATCCTACGATTTGCGGATCCACCACCTCCACCACCGAAGTTTCCGAACCCGCCAGCGGTTGAGGTGTATTGCCCGAAGCGTCCCGATGCAAGGTTGCTCGTCGGTGCACCGAAGTTTACCTTGTTGAGCAGGTTGTTGAAGTTGATGCTTAGGTTAAGGTTGTAGGGCTTACGTTCGCTGCCGCCGCCGCCGAACATGCCGCCACCACCGCCGCCCATCATCACCGCGCGGCCACCACCACCACCGCCGCCGCCCGGACCACCCGCTCCGCCACCGCCGCCTCGGTTGCCGCCGCCCTGACGGCCAGTTGCCGCAGCGGCGGATGAACCTGCCGTCTTACCGAAGCCGAACGTCTTGCTAACCCGCAGATTCACGTTGATGAACTGTGGAGCACGGCCGAAGTTTCGCGGAACGATCTCGGTCGGATCGTAATCCGAAATATTGCAGTATGAGTACGAAAGGCTAAGTTCACCGCATCGCGCGGCAAGCTGTCCGAAAGTCGGCCTCTCCGTATACTGTCGATCACCGTTCGAATCGACTCCGGTGATTATGTTGAACGCACGCCCGGAGTTGTAGTTGATGAAAGGACTCAACGAAACACCCCACGGAGCGTTAAAATTACCACCGACAACGAAACTATGCCGCGTGTCGAACGATGCTCTGCCCCATTCGTCGGTCAGGTCATACGAGTAAGCCGGAAAGCCGCCGTCGGTATCGTTATTAGTGAATCCGAGGCTGTAGTTAGCGAAGATCGAATACTTAGGATTGAAGTTGGAACGAACATTGAAATTTAGTCGGTCCGTCTTTAATGTACCTGACGATTCATACTCATAGATGGGGCCGCTATTCGGGAAAGGAAGCGTAGCACCTATGCAGCTTACCTGCGTCTGGCATATAGGTGCGTTGGTATTGATCTGTCTAATAACGTTGTTGGTTTGCGATTTCACGTAAGTTGCCGCAAACGTTGTGCGGGCCGGGAGTTGTCTCTCAAAACTGATCGCTCCTTGGTAAGTCACCGGCACTTTTAGATCCGACGAGATCGTACGAATGATATTCGTCTGCGGAAGGCCAGCCTGAATATCCGCAATTGAGGGAATGTTCGTAACGCCACCCAGGGTGAAAACGGGCTGCGACAAGAGTGCGATAGCGGCAGCTCGACGGACCGGATCGGTTTCATTAGCACTTACAACAAAGTTGAGCTGTTCGCTGCCATTGAATCGGAGCGCTGTGAGGGTAGTGTTCTCACTGAATCGGTCGTAGAAAACGCCGAATCCGCCGCGGATAACGGTCTTCGGAGCTTTTGCCCCACCTGCACCTGGCGACCATGCGATAGCAAACCGTGGGGCAAAGTTAGAGTTGTTACTAATATTGGTCTGGTTCTCGTAACGCAATCCGGCACTAACTGTAAGGCCGGGATTGATACGCCAGTCGTCCGTAAGAAAGATGCTGTAATCCGTCCGCGAAACACTTTGCTCCGGGTTTCCAACAGTCACGGAATACTGGATCGGTGTGTATCTGCCTCCCAGGCCCTGGATCGCGCCACGATACTGTTCGAGCGGCGTCAGTCTCGCCAAAACAACCGTACAGCCGTTTTCGCCCACAACAGGACAGCCTGCGGGGCTCCGAACCTCTGGTGATCCTGCGAATGAGAAGCTTCCGCCAAAACCGTTCTCCGAACGGTCGGTCACAGAATTCCTTCGAACCCGAGCACCGAACTTTACGGCATGCTGAGTTCCAAGTGTCGTGGTCGTGTAATTCTGGATCTCCCACGAATGACCGCGAGTAAACGAATCACCAACGGTCGCTCCGCCGCCCGAGAAGGAATCCGAGACGCTGAGGGCGGGGATCGAGTTGTCGCCGAAGCGTGAGTTCTTATCCCAATCTATCTCGAACCGAGTCTCGTTTACCGTAGTTGGGTTGATGATCGTGGTCTCCGTCAGACGAAATTCGTGTTCCCAGTTGGACGAATCAGAAGCACGGGACGGAAGGGTCAAGCCTCCAACACCTTGGTTCTCAGATGATCCACGCTGAAAGCTGTAACGGGCAACGAGAGTGTTGTTGTCGTTGATGGCGTAATCGAAACGCGGACTAATGGAGAAACGTTCAGTCGGAAGGGTAAATTCCTGCTGAAAGGCAACAGGGTTTAGGTTTGGATCAAGGACGACGGCATTAACGACGGCATTCGAATCGTTCGTACGATGATTCAGATCAACGAAGAACGAAGATTTCCCTTTCACAACCGGGCCGGACAAATTTCCCCCAAAGGCTCGGGTTTGGCTCGGGGCACGGTTGAGGGAAAAAGGATTTCGCGAGTTAAGGCTCTCGTCATTAAAGTTTGCATTCACATTTCCGCGAAACTTGTCAGAGCCGGGACGAGTGAGGATCTCGATACGGCCGAAGCCGAGTCGATCGTATTCAGCCGAGAAAGGATTCTGATTTATGCGAACCTCGCGGATCGCTTCCTTGGGCGGAATGCGTCCGCCGGTGAATCCGTCGATATAGATCTGTCCGCCATTGGGTCCGGCTGACGCTCCTGCAAGTGCCTGAAGTGCAGCCTCGAGTTCATCCGGATCGTCCGGAAGTGCGTCCAATTCCTTTTCGCCAAGTACCGTAGTACCAGCACTGTTGTTCGGGTCCGTACTGACGGAGTTTGAATCACTGACTTCCACGTTCTCTTCCATCACCTCGACGGTCAAAGGAACAGTTAATTCCGCACGCTCGCCAGCCGCAACTACGACCTCGGCGTTCTCATAAAGCGCGAAATTGGCACCTTTGACCTTGACCGTGTAAGTGCCGGGAGCAAGCCCGGTCACGGAGAACTCGCCCCGTTGATTGCTGGTGGCAGTCTTTTCTTTGCCGTCAGCGGCAACAACGGTGATAGCGGCGCCGACCACGGCAGCACCGAAGCTGTCCTGCACCTGGCCGCCTACGCTCCCGTTGGATTGGCCGAACGCAACAGGAGAGATCCCGAGGCTTAAGGCCAACGCCAGTATGGAAAGTTTGAAAAATTTCATTGTATTAGTCCTGTATTAACGGCGACTCAACAAAACGCAGCGAGAACACCGACATTAAAAATTAAACTGTTTTTAGAAATCAAATCCATCGAGGCCCGGTATGGTAAAGGTCTGACCGCCAGCTCCACCGCGCGCTCGACCGCCCTGGGCTGCTGCCTGCATTTGTGCGGCCTGAAGAAAGGGGCCGACACCGGCTAAAAGTTTGATCGCGTTTATCTTCTGTAAACTGCCATTCTTGGAACTCGACACCGCGACAACGTCACCAGGCTTAAGGTCGGTGATCGCGATCACTGGAAAACGTTCGAACATATCGTCGATACCGCCCCTCGCACCGCCCGCTCCTATCCCTCGGCCTTGTCCACCGCCAGGACCTGCCGTGCCGCCCGGAGCAGCACCCGCGGGACGCTGCCCGCCGGCTTGTCCGGCTGCAGGGGACCCGCCAGCGGGGCGAATTCCACCTGGGCCTGGCTGACCCGTTCCGCCACCCATGGCGCCCATTCCGGCCATCCGTTGAGCCATTTCTTCCGGGAAGCGTTTGACGGCGGAATTCGGAGTTATCGCGATCGTAACGTCGGTGTTCGTGCCCGCCTGTGTTACTACTATCTCGTTAGTTGCGGTATTAACCGACTTGACCGTTCCAGCGACAGTTTGAAATGCACCAGTCAAAACCTCTTCAGCAGCGAAAGTAGTACCTTCCGCACCACGTTCGCCGACGGCCCGAAGCATATCACCCTGTTTGATATCGCCGATCGTACTCTCGACGGCTTCATTATATTTGACCGAATCTTGTTTGTAGCGCTTGTAGATCGCATCGCCCTTTGGAGTGATCACTACCGAAGTCGTGTTCATGAGCCCGCGCACTTCGATCGTAACCTGGTTCGTAGCCGGGTTAACCGACGCAACGCGACCGCTTATTCCTCGGGTCGACCATCGTTCAGTCTCTTTCGCGTTCTTCTGTGCGATGTCCGACTTCGACATCAGGTAGACCGCCCGAGCCGGAAGGACCTTCTTGTCACTACCGAAAATTCCGGTGACAAGAAGCTTGTCTCCTATCGAGATATCCGAAAGTTGAGAAGCAACCGCGGCCTTCAGGATGGGATTCTCGGGGGGTACGCGTTTGAACTCGGTCGATGCTGAGAGCGACGCCTCGATGTCACCATCCTTCGTTTTTAATACGATCTTAGATTCACTGACCGACACTACGTCCCCAGTCACAACTGACGGCTTCGGAGCAACTTGGGTAAAGACGCCGGAGACAGCACCGAAGATAGCTACAATAGCGATTGTAAAAATGGATCTTGACATCATCATTCGCAAAAAAAGACTGCTTATAAATTTACGCCCTCAGGCAACAAAAGTTGCCCCAAAACTGTAAGACGTTGATTCTATCGCACAGGTTTGACCAATTCTGTAAAGATTTGTAAGAAAAAGTGTTGCAGCGTCAAGAGGGACGAACCGAGGTATTATGGCGAGCAGTTATTACGAGGCCGATGCCAGCGGCGAAAACCGCCAGGACGGCTAAGATCCAGAGGTAGGGAAGAGAGAGCAAAACAGTCCACACAACTACGCCAAAAAGGATTGCGATCGTTTCGTTCGATCTGGATGCCGGCAGCAAGCGTTTTTGTAGGTACTTACCGATGCTTAGCTGAAGCGTTATCCGTCCAAACAGGTAGGCGAGCATTAACAGTCCGACAACCATCAGCCAAACGATCACGCTCAGGTATTCGGGCAAAGCCGTCGACGCAGTCGAGACTAGGAAAAGAGCGCCGATGAGCCCCGCCAAGCCGAATCCAGCTACCTTAGTTGGCGTCAGCTTTGTCCGGGCTATTGCGCGACTCACCGCTCCGGGAGCTATCGTCGCGAATCCCAAGGTAACGACAAACCAGAAAAGGGCAGACAAGACACGCTGCGCGAAGAATGCGGGAGTTATCGACGGTGACAGGATCGACTCCGGGTTGCGGCCGAGATCGCGAAGTTCGTCCTCGAGAATACCAAAGACTATCGTCTCTTTTCCCGCAGTGCGAAGCGGCTGCCGGCCGTCAGGTTTATATGAACCGCCGACCACGATGACATCACCGCCGATAAACGCACCGTCTTTCTGAGTGATGGTGCCGCCGATAACCCCTACATCGCCCGATACTTTCCCCTCGATCACAACATCGCCGCCAAAGACAAAAACATCCTTCGCAGATTGCTTCACGATCACAGTCTTCGCGACCGCGATCACAGACATTTCTGGGCTGTCGTTGACCTCAAGATCCTCGTTATCGGGCGACGTCGTGAATGAGGCTGAAGCGAACGCAAACGCAGAAAATACAAGCACTAGTGAGACCCCTAAAGATGCTCTAAGGAACGCCGACCTGACGGCCCCGACCCATATTGTTTGTATTGGCTGAATGTTCTGCAACTTAGCGACCTACGCTCCCGGTGTTCGGAAATAGCGCCTTAACGATCGCGATCCGAAATAGAGGATCAACAAAACCGCCAGGCTAACTGCTATATACGTAAGTGCCGTACTAAAGGTTTGAGTTTGAAGGACGGATCGAAACATAGCGGCGATCGCGTAAAGCAGATCTGCGGCAACCTGTATCACGGCTCCACCGAGCGCGAAAATTTTGTCTAGAGCGATTGCGAGAGGCGAGAAAACCCTGGTTAACCCACCCACAGCTACTACCGCAAGAAGCAGCAATAATATGCCGATCAGGAATGCCGAGGGCCGCTGCTTTCGATCTCGAAGACCGGAAACCTTACTTTCTGCGTTCACAACGACAGATCTCGTGAAGTTTTCAGGTAGTTCGATAGGAATTTCACGTTCCAGCGTGTCGGAGAGAGCTAGCAGAAATCCTTTTTGATCGTTCAGATCTTTTCGGCAAATAGTGCACGCGCCGATATGCCGCTCGAGCGCAACTTCAATGTCCGCGGACAGCTCTCCATCAATATATGCGGAGATCTCCTGGGCGGGACAATTGAACACAAACTCGGCTGCTGAACCTTTCACCTACTCCAAGTCTGCTTGAAAGTGTGGATAGAGTCTAGATTCCCGTGAATCCGCGATCGAGGAAGATCGTACGCATCATTTCGCGTGCACGAAACAGGCGATTTTTGACGGTTCCGAGTGGTAGCCCGGTCACGTCGGCGATCTCATCGTAACTGAGGTCCTGAGCATGTCTCAAAAGTATCAGCTCGCGATATGCCGCCGGAAGGCACCGGACGACCTTGTCGATCTCAACCCGCCATTCGCTCCGCTCCCGGTCTTTTTCAGGCGACGGATTCGGACTTTCAAGCTGGAGTTGATACGTACCGTCGGCCGATTCGGTTTCGAGGCTTAGCTGCCCCGCAGGATTGCGGCGCATATGGTCAATAGCCGCGTTGTGGGCAATGCGGTAGATCCAGGTCGAGAACTTATATTCAGAGCTGTATTTGGTGAGCGAATTGTAAACCTTGATGAAAACTTCCTGCGAGACGTCCAGAGCGGAGTCGTAGTCGCCAAGCATGCGGAACACGTACCCGGTAATCGGCCGTTGATAGCGGCGGACCAACTCTTCGAATCCGTCCTCGCGGCCCGCGATAGATCTAGTAACCAACTCCAGGTCGGTTACGGCGGCGTGATCTTTTAATGCAAGTACTGCAGATGGCATCGTCAAGGGTTCGTAGATGCCATTCTGTAACGGTTTGTTCCGGGGTGCAATAGCGTTTACGTAAAGATTCGTAAACGAAAACGGCTCGTCCCAATTGACGAACCGTTTATCCCTAAATGCCTCAAATTTTAGGCTAACGCCAGCCGAAAGCCGCGAGTCCGGCAGGTGCCGCGAGATCGTCGAAGCTCAATGATCCGACGGGAACGTTCAATCCGACGTCTTCCGAGCGTACGATTGCGAGCGTTCGCCCAAATGCATCGGCCGAGATCGCACGGATCTTCTCCGGTACAAGATCGCGGCCGATCAGAAGCAGACGGCTGAGCAAATTACCACCTTGAGCGTCAGCGAACCGGTCGTTATAGAACATTAATAGACGATAGATCTCGTCATCGATCTCATTCGGAGCACACGTGACCGAACGCACGACGCTAGGTTCGTTTCCGCGAAGCAAGACAGCCGTAAAGCCATCACTCTGCGAGCTTATCAAAAGAGAGTCCATTGCAGTCGGTTCATTTATGAGCCAATTCGTTTCCGCGACGGCACGCGGTAATACTAAGCCAGCCTTCCATCCGAATTGTTCGAATACCGATTCATACTCATCAATGACCGAAAGCTTGATGGCAGTCGCAAAATAACGCTGCTTCCCTTCGCGATCGTCGGAGATCTTATAGCGTGTGATCCGCAACTGACCCGCGGGTGCCCCAAAGCTTTGTTCAGCCTTCCATTCAAGGACCTCCGCGACCTCGCCTTTCGATGCGCTATCAAGCGTAAGGATCGCCGACCTAGCAGTGCTGCTAGGAAGCGATATCGACCAACTCTTTTGCCTCAACAAGCCGGCCGATACGACCGCTTCTTCGAGCAGAGTCCTGAATTCGGGAACTGAGGCGATGTTGTGATCGGTAAAGCTCGGTGTAAGCAGGCTAGCTGGCAGTTCGATGGTAGCAGCCCGATCGACGCCGAAACGGCCGCGTCCCTCGCGCCGGAGTTGAAGCGCCGAGATCGCGTTCTGTTCAATACCTATCGCTGCTTTCGGGTAATTTGGCTGGGTGAGAAAATCAAGCATTTAAGATCAATAATCCTTGTACGCCTTTCCGTCGCTATCCTGACCGTCGGCCTTACTTTTCACATCTTTTAATCCGTCGCCGGTGTCTGGATTCAACGGGTCATCGCCCATCACAGCGTCCCATTCGGCGGCTTCGAGGATCGGATCTACGGGCATCTCGCGAAGGTACTTCCCTTCAACCAAAGAGTCTATCGAAGGCGGATATTTTCCTTTGTCCGACGCATACTGATCGATCGCTTTCCGCATCTGCCAAAGGTTTTCTTTCAGGACAGTTTCTTTTGCATACTGAACAGAACGCTGATAAGTAGGCAGTGCGACAGACAGAAGAATGATCGCGATAAACATCGCTATCATCAGCTCAAGGAGCGTAAACCCCAGGTTTTGCGGACTTCTACCAGTCACTGTACTTCTCTCCATTCAATGCTTCTTGATCGGACGAGGACCTGACATCGAAGACGTTGATCTGATCCCAAGTTGAATCGCTATCCTGATAAGACGATCTTAAGTCCCAGTTCGACTCTCCAGTCATCGGATCGACGGGCAGATCGCGTAAGTAGACCTTAATTATCTCCTCGTCGGAGTTAATGTCTGTGGCATTCGTATCGTCACCACCAAGTCCGCGCCCGCTAGCGATATTTATCCCCCTCGGCTTTACCCGCACGCCATTTACGAGCGTGTCGAGATCAGGAGGGAAACGATCGAGATTCTCCGTATCAAATATGGTGCAGTCATCGACGACGACACGGCTGCGGGGATCAGACGGGGCGTTTGCAGAACCCGGGCGTCCGATCGGATTTCCGGTTACGATCGCGCCCTGCGGACACGCACCATAAGTATCCCGCTTGAACTCATCGACGGCCGAACGGATCTGTCGAAGGGTTTCGCGAAGGCGAAGCTCTTTCTGCCGCTTGATCGCATTCTGTGTCAGCGGGATCGTCCCAACCACGAGAACAGAAAGGACCGCAAGCGTCACGACCAATTCAAAAAGCGTGAAGCCGGCCGACACGCGATCACTAACCACAGATCTCAATTTGTCGATTCGCACAAACTTCACGCTTCGCGTCACCTGCTTAGAACTTCACCGCGAAAGACTTGCCCTCTGCGGAGCGGAAATTCACTCCATCTTTCTCTAACGAGATCACCGGTTTGCAGTCCGACAAGGCTTCTATCTCAACGTATGCGAGGATACCGAATGAGCCCGGTGCAACCCCATTTTCGAGCGAAAGCGAAACAAACATCTTGCCGTCCTGATTGATGTAGGGAGTGACCGATTTCGCGGCAAAAAGTTCACCGAACACATCACCGAAAGTTACATTCCGAACCGCAATCTTCTCCGGATCGAACTTCAATCCGAGCATTGCGGAGCGGAAGGATGCCGAACTCTTGACCATCACTGGGATAGTAACCTTGTCGCCCCGCTTCATTTCCTTGAAGAAAGACGGAAGGCTGAGTTCGGCTGATGCCGCCGAAACCGCGGCCTGGGTAGAAGCATTAGCTGCCTCAACGGAGAGAGTCTGTTTCGGTCCCGGCAGATTCGCCTCAGTGCCAGTAAAGCCGGTATCCGACGTCTGCCTAATATCGAGCGGCTTCGCACTTGTATCGATCGGTTTCACGTTCAGTCCGGTCGACGCAGCCACGGCGTTTTCCGCCGAATTTTCGCCGGCTACCGCAGTTACCGCAGCATCTGGCTGAGCTCCGCGGACATAGCCGGGAGCAGAAGGCTGATCGGGAAGCTGAACGGCCGTGTTCGTCGGTAGACGACGAGCCATCGCGAGCTGTTCGCCACGCTCTTCCTGAATGATCATCGCTTCGAGCGAACCACTAGTAGGCAGCGCCATACTTCCAGTCGGCCGTTCAATCTCATCCTCCGGAAGAATGGCAGGAGCCCGGATGACTTTAGGCGTAACCGCGATAACGATATCGACTTGGCGATTATCGCGGGTCGGAGCGGCAAAGAGGCGGCCGAGGATCGGGATCAGGCCGAGCAACGGCAATCCCGAGCGACCACGGCTTTCTACATCTTGTGCAACACTCGCAAGAAGCAAAGTCTTGTTGTTCTGAACGCGTGCGGTTCCGACGATCTTTCGTTCTGAGAATACCGGATTGTTGTCCGTACCACCGGCTACGACGTCCTTCGACTCGATATCCATGGCGACCTGAACGTCTTGGTTCGGGAAGACAATAGGCTTGAACTTAAGCGTGAGGCCAACCTGTTCGTAGTTGATCACGTCCGACACCACGCCACCGTTGTTAGACGTGCCGCCCGCGGTTACGAACTGAGCTGTGCGAACGGGAACGCGCTGACCGATCCGGGCCGACGAATCTTCATTATTGAAGGCGTGGATCTGAGTTGAAGCAAGAAGTTTCGTGTTGCCCTTATTCTGGAAAGCAACAAGATTCGACGCGGGTAAGACGATGCCCGCCCCAAAAACTGACGGAATGATGTTTGCGGCCGTTCGCCCTAAAGTTCCAAATATATCATTTCCGCCTAACCCGACAACGCTGCTCGTCGTACCTCCAAGATTGGTCAGTTGAGCCTCAGTACCGATCTGGTTTCCGAATTTCAACAGATCAGATTTGGAAACTTCATAGATGGCGACGTCCATCACGACCTCGGCTCGATCTTTATCGAGCGAGCCGATGAGTTTTTCAAACAACGCGATGTTCTCCGCCGTGTCGCGGATAGTGAGACTGTTGGTCGAGGCATCCTCAACAACGATCGTCTGCGTACGTCCGGGTTGGGGCGGAATCGCGGTCTGGATGATGGTCTTTACGTCCTTCGGATTTGCGTTCGCCAGATAGAACGTTCGGAGAACGAGTTGCTGGAAATTGGTGCGTCGTTGATTCGAAGCGACAAGGATCGTACGTGGGCCTACCTTCTGGAAGAAGAGATTCTCTTGCAAGAAAATGTAGTCAAGAGCCTTAGCCGCAGTAACATTCTTCAATTCGATACGAACTGTACGAGCTTCCAAGCGGGATTCCGTGTCGAATAAAACATTCAGTTCAAGGTCTTTCGCAAGCTCCTTCACAATGAATGGAAGATTGACACCGCTGGGAAAAGGAATGTCGCGGAGCTTTTCGAACTTCTGCGGCATCTTCGGGTCATCCGCCGGATTGTATCCCGTTTGCGTAAACTTGACGTGAGAATCGGTCTTCGGATCTTTGCCTTCGCCCTTAACAAGACCTTCCTGCATGCGGACCATCCGAGCCATTTCAGATTTTGCCAGCTCGTTTACCGGATCGAATGCATATGCCTTGCGGAAATA
The DNA here is from genome assembly GCA_039916585.1 of Pyrinomonadaceae bacterium. GTDB lineage: Bacteria > Acidobacteriota > Blastocatellia > Pyrinomonadales > Pyrinomonadaceae > OLB17. The sequence continues at coordinate 16,840 of JBDSLC010000123.1, forward strand.
AGTGTAGGCCCCAGCAAAATCTTTTTCGTCAGCCTTCGTACGGCCCAGCTTCATGTACATCTGCGAGGCTTCGAAAAGTGATCGCTGCAGATGGAGCCGGTATTCCGGATTTTTGGGACTCTCGCCAACTGCCTTGGCAAACTCTTCGGCAGCCTTGTCCCATTGCTCGGCTATCTCGTGTTTCATGCCCTCCTTGAAAAACTTTTTGCCGTCGCCATATGCAAGAGCGGCAGTCGGCGATAGGAGGCAAAGCAATAAAAGAAAAGACAATACACGAAGGTAAGCTGGTCGGTTCATATGTTTAGTGACCTGTTGAAAGGAAAGTGAAACAAGCTGTTTTCCCCCTCATTTCACGATCCAACGGGCATCAAAGTTCCAAAAAAGTGTCCGGCTCGATTCGGCCGGCGGGCGCTTCAATGATTTTCGTCCCAAATTAACAAAAAAGCAAGCAATTACCGCATTTCGGGCTGAATATCGGCTGAGGAAGTTTCGAGCGTCAGCCGGTCGAGTGCCCGGCGGCTCATTACGCCGATCACAACGATCAAAATTATGGTCGCGGGAACCCCGGCGGCGAGGAACCAGACATCGTTGAAACTATCGAACGTGAGAACCGAAAGCCCCGCGCCGAGCAACACCATCGCACCCGACCGCGGAAGCATTCCGATAAACGTTCCCAAAATGTATGAGGAGATAGGAACCCGTGCCGCAGCGAGAAAAAAGTTGGTAAAGGCAAACGGCATTACCACTGACATCCGGATCAATGTGATGACGGAAGTTGTCTTTAGGTAGCCTTCATTCGTCAATGCCGTATGAATTGCGTGGGCGCGGGAGCTTCGCTGAGTCAGGGCGGTAAGCGTGTGTCCCGTAAGTCGAAGATTGATGAAATACGAGATCGTGGCCGATCCGATCACGCCGATAACCATCCAGAGGAGCCCTATCCAAAAGCCAAAAGCCCATCCAGCCAGGATCCCGATAAGATTTGTCGGCAGAAGTGCCAAACCGCAAAAAACGAAGACCCCAAATACGAACGCTACCGATCCCATCACCGGATTTGCTTGCATCCAGTGCCCGATCGGATAACCAAGTACGAGGAGAGCCGAACTTCCGAGCATCGGAACCACGGCCGTTACGATCGCCATTGGAGTTAGACGGCCAAGGTCGTAAAACTTTGATTTTACCTTTGTGAAGAAACTGGCCAAGAAACTACTTTAACTTCAAAATCTGACGCCGTAAATAATCGAGAGCCGCTTGGCTCGCACGCCATCTTACAAGTTCACGATCGCCTGGGAATACGAATTTCACCGATCGCGTTCCTTTCGCTCCCGAATATCCGATAAACACTGTGCCCACCGGCTTCTCTTCTGTGCCGCCATCGGGGCCCGCGATTCCGGTGACCGAGATCGAATGATCAGTTCCGGCTCGATCTCTCATTCCAGCCGCCATTGCTTCAGCAGTTTCCGCACTCACGGCTCCGTGACTTATAAGCGTTTGGTCGGAAACTCCGAGAGCTCGCACCTTTGCCGCATTAGCATACACGACTGCTCCCTCAAGAAAGTATCGCGAAGATCCAGCAATTTCCGTAAGCCGCATCCCGATCAAGCCGCCGGTGCAACTCTCAGCAACCGACAAGGTCTCGCCGCGAGTTGTGAGTAGGGTACCAATGACCTCTTCCATCGTTTCCCCATTTGTGGCAAACACTGCTGTTCCAAGGGCATCAGCGATCTTACCTGCAAGTTCGTTAAGAGTCGCCTCCGCTTCGGCGGTGCCCGTCGACCTAACGGTCAGATGTATCTCGATCTCGACGCGGCTGAATAAGATGGAGGTCTCGACATTCGAGTAACTTTTGTAGATCGGCGCAATCACTTCGTCTACCGCCGATTCGCCCAATCCGGAGACCCGTAGAACACGTCGGCGGACGATCACTCCGCCAGCATTATCCTTCAACAGGGGCAGCACATGCTCCTCGAACATCGGCCGCATCTCGCGCGGCGGGCCGGGGAAGATAGCAAGCGACTTCTCGCCGAGCTTCAGCAGCATGCCAACTGCGGAACCGTTCGGATTGGGCAGAACATCCGCTCCGTCGATCACAAACGCCTGCCGCTTATTGATCTCCGGCATTTCGCGGCCCCAACGTCGAAAACGTTCGCGGAGATCTGCCTCAAGATAATCGTGGTAAACGAGTTCCCTGCCTACGGCCCGAGCAGAGATTTGGCGCGTTATATCGTCTTCGGTTGGGCCGAGGCCGCCGGTCGTGATCACGATGTCCGACCTTTTGACTGCGTCGCGGATCGTCTCTTCGAGCCGCACCTCGTCATCGCCGACGATGGTTTTCAGCTTGACATCGACACCAATGGAATTAAGGCGTTCGGTAAGCCAAAGGCTATTCGTATCGGTACGTTGCGGCGTCAGGAGTTCGGACCCGATTGCGATGATCTCAGCTGAAAGCATTTCGATTAGAAGATCTCAACTACGGGCTCTCCGTTAGTGTTGATATATGCCCTATACATTCCTTCGGAATTGAAAGAGATGGCCATATTTCCAAAACGATCCATCGCGATAAGGCCGCCGTCACCGCCCATCTTCTGGAGTTTTTGCTTGATGACGGTATCCGCGGCGCTTTGGATAGGCAATGCTCGATATTCGATCTGCGTGCAGATATCGCGGGCAACACCGAGCCGGATGAAAAACTCTCCCCACCCGGTCGCCGACACCCCGCACATCTCATTAGCGTAAGTACCTGCGCCTATGATCGGAGCGTCTCCGACCCGGCCGTACTTCTTATTGGTCATTCCGCCGGTGGATGTACCCGCAGCGAGATCCCCAGACCTGTCGAGGGCTACAGCTCCAACCGTCCCGAAGCGGTTTGCCGGTTCGTCTTTCGCGAGCTGACTAACTTTCTTCTTGTCCGCTTCTTCCTTCAAGATCTTTTGGAGTGCATCCCAGCGATGCTGTGTCCAAAAGTATTTCTGATCGACAAGTTCGACCTTCTGTTCCGCAGCGAACTTCTCGGCGCCCTCACCGATCATCATTACGTGCTCGCTCTTCTCCATAACAGCGCGTGCGAGCGTGATCGGATTCTTCACACGATGCAGCCCCGCTACCGCTCCAGCAGCCCGCGTCTTACCAAACATGATCGACGCATCGAGCTCGTTCTTACCGTCATTCGTGAATACGGCCCCTTTGCCTGCGTTGAACAGTGGCGAATCTTCAAGGATCCTTATAGCTAGTTCGACGGCGTCAATGCTGGACTTCCCTGCCTGCAGGGCCTTATAGCCCGCGACGACAGCCTCGCTCAGTTTGTCCCTGAATTCTTTCTCCTTTTCCGGTGTCAGCGAGCCCTTCGTGATCACTCCCGCGCCGCCATGAATCATGAATCCGAGCCGAGGACTCTGCGGGCTTTGAAGCTGCTGCAGCGAAGGAAACGCAGCCTTTTGACCATTCACCACGGCGGAAAACGGCAGAGTAGTAAGGATAAATAGGAGCGCAAATATCTGTTTCATCGTCAGACTCCGAGAGCGGTTAGTTTTCGGATTATCTCACACGGGTGCGGGTAATTCTTAGCCGCGGCGGCTGGTTCGCGACCTGTAAAGCTCGTCGAAGACGTCCGAGGCAAGGAGTTCGCGGACCTCCTCGATCGCCCACGGCGAAATGTCGGTTGAGGGATCATCGACGGAGGCGACGAACTCGTTCCAATCTACCCACCTGGTCGACTCGACCTCGTCCGGATTGCTACTCGGTTGCTTATCGGTAAAGCCGACGAGAACCGGGCAGATCTCGTTCTCGACGACGCCGTCTTTCTCGGCACGGTAACGAAACCCAGGTAATGCGTTTGTTAGTTTAATTCCAGTGAGTCCGAGTTCGTACTTCAGCCGACGCCTAGCGGCTGCTTCGGTTCTTTCGTGTAACATCACGTGCCCACAGCACGAATTCGACCAAATGCCGGGCCATGTCTTCTTTGAAAGTGCGCGCTCCTGCATCAGAAATTCGCCTTTTGAATTGAAGAGAAAGATTGAGAATGCTCGATGCAATCGCGTATCGGAGGTATGGCTGGGAAGTTTGTCGCCGGTACCTATCGGCGTGTTATCGTCATCCACGAAAACGATCTTGTCGTCGCAATAATAGTGCTCCTTAATATAGAAGTAAGAGAGACCGGCGAATACGACGAACCCGATAATAGCCGGGGCGACGAGCCCGCCATGCTTGGCGATTGCCGACCAAAAGAAAATGATGAAGACCACGCTCGAAGCGAGTTGAACAGGCGTCGGAAGCAAGGGTTTAAATCGCACCGTGAGCAGTTCGATCAGAACTGCGCCAACGGCGCCGCTGACGAGCCATCCGCCGAAGTTGGACATCGGCACGCCGTAGAACCAGCCGCCGCCATTGTACTTCCAGAACCCGAGCAGAACCGCTCCCGGATCGAGGACAACGTCAAACAAGGTAACGAGAAACGTCGTAGCGATGACGCGTGCGATCGCGTTCCCGAATAAATTGGCGGCCACCGAATATGCTCCTAAAATCAGCGGCGTCCACGCAAACGCGACCGTCCACGGAACAAGTCCAAGAATCCGATATCCCAGAAGATCCGAATATCCAAAGTGTCCATACGGAAATCCGGTGATGATGGCCGAGGTCTCGATCAACAAAGCGTAACCAGCGAGTGTCCCCAAAAGTATCGATCCGTCGCGCCAGCCGAGCCACCATCGAACCGCCCAGATAGTCGGCAAAGAAAACAGGACCACATTCAGAGCGGAAAGATAATGCGACCACGGCGGCAACTCGACGTTAACCATGAAGTACGCGCCGATCGCAAGAAACACCAGTACGAGCCCGCTGTATAAGATCTGTTTGTTGAGTTTCCCGAACATCTATCTAAACTGAAAGCTAATGTCGACCCTCCAGTTCCTATTAAAAGTAAGCCGGCCGCGATTCTGGATGTACGTCTTCGGGCCGTACATCGTCGGGCTGGCGGCAGGTGCGGCGACGGGGGACGACTTCGTTCGCATCGAGAATCTAATTTTCGGTCTGTACTTCCTTCTGCCTGCCAATCTCCTCATTTACGGCATCAACGACATTTTTGATTGGGAAACCGATCGGTTCAATCCCAAGAAGGCTGAGTACGAGATGCTCGTCAAACCGGAATCGCATCGACTGTTGTCCACTTGGATCATCCTGCTCAATCTTCCGTTCGTCGTCGCCGCGTATTTCTTTGTTCCCGTCGCTCTTCCGTCGCTAGTCGGATTTGTCTTTTTCTCCGTGTTCTACTCCGCCCCGCCGATCCGCGCCAAGGCAATCCCGATCGTCGATTCCCTCTTCAATATTCTCTACGTCTTCCCGGCGGCCTTCGCCTATCAGATGGTGACCGAGTCGTTCCCTCCCTGGGCGGTGATATTCGCCGCCGGACTTTGGACAATGGCGATGCACGCCTTCTCAGCGATACCTGATATCGACGCAGATCGCGAAGCCAATGTAAGCACCGTCGCAACGGTTCTAGGCCAGAACGGAACGCTTCTATTCTGCCTGATCGCCTATCTCGGGTCTGGCGCGCTGGCTTTTCAGTATCTGGGACTATGGGTGATAATTCCGGCCGCTGTCTATGCGACGTTGATCGGCTTCTCGTGGTCTTCAAAGAACGGCGAGGGAGTCTTTCGGATCTACCAGCGATTCCCTATCGTCAACGCCGTCATCGGATTCGTCCTGTTTTGGGTGATAGCGTGGCCGAAATTCTTCTAGATAGACGCCATCGGGTCGGCTGTCTTTATGCCGTGAACACGTTTGTAAACGAGTTCCGCACTTATCAAACAGATTTGTGTGCCGATCCCGGGATTCGTCCCGGCTCCGACGTAATATAGTCCCTTAACCTTTTTCGAGTAATTATTTGGCCGGAATATGGCTGTCTGCCAGATCGTGTGCGCCAGTCCTAGAGCTGTTCCCTTGAATGCGTTGTAATCGGAGGCGAAGTTGTCCACGCTGTAGATCCGTTTGTATTCAATCTTATCCCGAAGGCCGGGCAGGTTCATCTCGCGCTCCATCAACGCTAGAACCTTATCGGCGTACGCGTCTTTTTCCGAATCAGAGATCTGCAGATCCGAGGCGATTGGAACCAGCACAAATAGATTCTCTTTCCCTTCAGGAGCGACACTCGGGTCGGTCACGCTCGGAGCACAGACGTAAAGCGACGGTTCGTCCGGCAGGCACGGATCTTTATATATGTCGTCGAAGTTCTTTCGCCAGTCTTCCGAAAAAAGTAGATTGTGGTGGATAAGGTTTGGCAGCTTTTCCCGGACGCCCAGATACATAATGAATGCCGACGGAGCCATCACGCGTTTGTTCCAGTATTTCTCGCCGTGCGTCCGCCACTTCTCGTCGAGCAGTTTCGTTTCAGTGAACTGGAGATCCGCGTTAGATATGACAATATCTGCCTCGATAAACTCCTTGCTTTCTAGCATCACGCCTCTGGTTACGCCATTCTCGACAACGATCTCGGCCACCGACGAATTCGTCCGCATCTTTGCTCCGTTCTTTTCCGAAATGCGGCTCAACGCTTTTATCAGCTCGTAGAATCCGCCCTGCGGATAGAATACACCCTGATTGAAATCCATATGGGACATCAGGTTATACAGTGCCGGAGCCTCATACGGCGAAGTGCCGAGGAAGACCATCGTATACTCCATCACCTGTTGCAGCTTTCGCGATTTGAAGAACTTCGAGACGAACGTGTGCATCTTCGAAAATACCGAAAGCTTCTGCCCTTCGGTCATAACTCGCCGATTGAAGAAATCGAAGATCGTGTCGTAGTTCTTGTACATGAAGTGCTGGGTCGCAACTTCATATTGATATTCGGATTGCTTCAGGTACACCCTAAGCTTTTCTGCGGAACCCGGTTCGATCGCGTCAAAGCTCGCTCCGTCGATCGCGATGTCGGAATGGATATCGAGCGGCACGTTGTCGTTATTGAAAAAGATTCGATAGGAGGGTGAAAGCCGTACGAGGTCGAGATGATCTTCGACCCGTTCGCCCATCAGTTTGAAGAAATGTTCGAACAGGTCCGGTGCGAGATACCACGACGGGCCCATGTCGAACCTGAACCTCTCAGCCTCAAATATGTTCGCGCGTCCGCCGAGGTTCGCGTTCTTTTCGAGAACCGTGACGTCGTAACCTTTTTTTGCGAATAGCCCTGCCGTCCCGAGGCCGCCGATACCGGCACCGATAACCACGACCTTTTTATTCATAGACGCCCGCAAGTGCCTTCAGGGAAAGATAAATCTTCTGCTGTCGATTGGTGCGTACTCGGCCCGCGTAGACATTGTAATTCGCCCGCTCGATCTCGCCTAAGATCGCTTTATATAACACATAAGAAACGCGAACCGCCAGACGCCCGCGCCAATGGAGCATCTTGATCCCCGGCAATGCTTCCTTGTATACCTGCCGATTCCGTTCGATCTGGAACTTCATAAATTCCACGAACTGGTCATCACGATTCTTGTGTGCGATGTCGGCGTCAGTCAACCCGAACTTCGCCAGTTCGTCCTGCGGCATATAAACGCGGCCGAGTTCGTCGTAGTCTTCGCAGATGTCGCGGAGAAAGTTGGTAAGCTGAAATGCGTAGCCGAGCTGCTTCGCATATTCGAAAGCATCGTCGGTCGAGTACCCAACGACCCGCGTAACCATCAAGCCGATCACCCCCGCCGAGCCGTACATATATTCTTCAAGCTCGCCGTAGTTCGCATACGAAAACTTCGCCTCGTCCATGAACATCGATCGCAGGAATGCCTCACAATCCTCGATCGGTATCTCGTACTTCGCGAACTGTACGGCGATGAAATTTAGGATGGGGTCGTTGCTCGAACCGGCACGCATTGCGGCCCGCCATTGCTCGGTCCAACGGTTCAACCGCTCGATCGCCTCGTCGTGATCGGTCAGCGACGGGTCATCGACGATCTCGTCCGGAATGCGGGCGAACGCATAAATCGCATAGATGCCTTCGCGGACCTCACGCGGAAAAAACTGAGTCGCAAAATAGAAGCTGGTGCCGTATTTTTTTGTGATCAGGCGGCATTCTTCCAGCCCGCTGTCCCGGCGACGGAATTCATGGGTCAAAAACGCTAAGTTTTCTGAGACGATAGCCATACCTTAAGCTCATTTCTGCCTTAAAGATACTTTTCGACCCCCGGTTTTGTTCGGATTCAGTGAAAAACGTTATTTCGCAACAAGATAGTCGCGAACCTTTTTCATATCGTCCCACACGTCCTTCTTTTTGTGCGGGTCGCGGAGCAGATATGCCGGGTGAAACGTCGGCATCACTTTCACGCCGAAATAATCTTGGAAATTACCTCGGAGTTTTGAGATCGGCGTCGATACCTGAAGGAGGTTATGTGCCGCGGTCGCACCCAGCACGACAATGACCTTTGGCTTGACCACCGCTATCTCACGCAGAAGGAATGGACGGCACGCCGCCGTCTCATCCGGCTCCGGCTTGCGATTCTCCGGCGGGCGGCAGCGATTGATATTTCCAATGCAAACCTGCCCACGCTCGAACCCCATCGCAACGATGATGTCGGTCAGAAGTTTCCCTGCCCGGCCAACAAACGGAAATCCCTGAGCGTCCTCGTCCGCTCCCGGTGCCTCGCCCACGAACATCAGATCAGTCTGAAAATTACCCGTCGTATGGACGATCTGCGTCCGGCCGAGCTGCGACAGTTTGCACCGAGTGCAGTCGCCGATCTCAGCTCGGATCGATTCGATGGTGTCTGCGGTTTCGGCGAGCGTCGGGAAAACGTCGAGTAATACTGGATCTTCCGCCGGCTTTGAGGTCGGTCTGGGCATATTTGCAGTTTGCACGGGCGATCGGGTTTTCAGCGACGGGAGAGCGGCGATCCGAGAACCGCCACGTTTGGGAGCTTCCGTCGTTCGTCTCGGTAACGCGAGATCGGACGGAGGCGGGGCTTTTTCAAATGGCTCCACAGGTACGAACGCCGGCGAGCCATCCAGTAACATCTTGCCGCTAACCACTGAAGATTCCGGCACCTTAACATTCGGCAACTCGACATTCAGCGCATCCACACCCAGTTCCTGCAAAAAGAGGATCTGCTCACGGATATCAGTTATCAGACTTTGTATCGCCAAGTTATCCATTCAACGACTGCCGGGGCAAGCCCGCCTTCCGGACTGAGACAGGTTAAGTCGGATCGTGCTATTTAGCGAAGTCAATGTAATAAATTACCGTCGGGAAGGGCGGCTTGCCCCCGATTACCTAACCTTTCGCAACTTCAGCACTTCATCCAATATCCTATCAGCCATCTCGCGTTTGGACATAAGCGGGAGTTCGGTTTGGCCTAGTTTGGTGATGATGGTAGCGATGTTGGTGTCGGTGTTGAACCCGGCTCCTTTAGCGGTGATGTCGTTGGCGACGACCATATCGAGGCCTTTCTTACCCATTTTGATCTTTGCATAGGTGATAATGTCGTTGGTTTCCGCGGCGAATCCGATCACCAACTGCCCATCCTTCCGGCGTTTCGAGACCTCGGAAAGGATGTCGGGGGTCTTCTTTAGTTCGAGTGTGAGAGTGTCTTTGCCTTCTTTCTTTATCTTGCTGTCGGCAGCGTTGGCAGGAGCGTAATCAGCCACGGCAGCGGCACCGACGAAGACGGTCGCCTCGGGCAAGTCTTCCATTACCGCGTCGAACATCTCCCGAGCTGAGATACCTTTCTTGATATTTATCCCTGCCGGCGGTTCGACGGTCGTCTGTCCCACGACCACTGTCACATCCGCTCCTCGATCCCGCGCAGCCTCAGCCACGGCGAACCCCATCTTGCCCGACGAATGATTCGATATGAACCGCACCGGATCGATCGCCTCGCGCGTGCCGCCGACGGTGATCAAAAGGCTTTCGCTTTTCAGATCCAGACTCCCCTCCTTACGAAGGAGCGGGGGTAGCGCTACGCCCACGGGGTGGTTCTCTTTCCGGAACCCAGTCGCTACCGCTCCCGGTTCTGACAAGACGGCCATTGCTTGAGTAACAATGTTCTCCACATCCTCAAGCTTCCCGGTTCCGACAGTCTTGCAGGCTAGTTCACCCGACACGGGTTCGACAAATCTCGCGCCGTCAGCTTTCAAGCGCTCGATGTTGCGTTGAGTCGACGGCTGGTCCCACATTGTGGTGTTCATCGCAGGAGCGATCAGGACGGGAGCGGTCGAGGCGAGATACGTGGATGAAAGAAAATCGTCGGCGATGCCGTTCGCGAACTTCGCGATGATGTTCGCCGTCGCGGGGACAACAAGCAGCAGGTCGATGTTCTGCGAGAAGTTGATATGAGCGATCGGGTCGGGATTCGATGGGTCGTAATCGTCCACGATCACGTGGCCGTCGTTCAACGCCTTGAATGTCAGCGGCTGGATGAACTCTGTCGCATGCCGCGTCATCGCGACCGTCACCTCGCATCCCGACTTCTGCAGCCCACGCATCACCTCAACCGCCTTATAAGCCGCGATCCCGCCGCTAACGCCCAATCCTATCCGGTATTTCGACATCAGATGGATTATACGTCAGTGCGGGGCAAAGGCCATCCATCAACCAAACGCTGTACGTATCACTTACGGCGGCTGTGGATTACCACGTTCCGGTTTCACTGGGTAACGACTAAGATTCAGATCACTATGAGACGATCCATCATCGGAATTTTCCTGTCTATCGTCACCTTCTCCGTTGGCTTCGCGATCGCAGGCATTCGGTGGCAATCAGCTATCGATGCCCAGCCGCCTTCGCGGACGATCGAATGCCCTGAAGTGGTCGCACAGGCTCCAAAAGTCGAAGTTCCAAAGCCGATTGAAGCTGCTACTCCAGATTTCATCGCTCAGTTAACCGATCTTGAGGACTTTGCGGATCAGGGATACTCCGAGGCTTTTAAGACGAAGCTTGTCGATGTTCACGAGCACGAAAATGCTTATCGAAGTAGCGAGGTTATCGCGAAAAGTGGCGAACGATGGATCGGGCTATTTGAGAAGAATGAGAGGCTCTATCTCAAGACGACGCTCGTAAACGTGAAGTATGACCCAACCTACGAAGGGTACGGAGATGAAGACTATGTGCGTCTAACCACGAGAGAAAGCGGCAATCCGGTATTCGTCTTGAAGAACGCCCGACCTCTTAAATCAGGTTCGATCGAAAGCGCTTATCTGCGACCAACTTATCGGGAAATGGAGCGTCGTCGGCTTTACGATAAGCCTACGAAAGTGGGCTTTGAGGAATACTACACGATCGGGGGGAAGGAGTACGCCATTCGCGTCAATCGCGGACTCACGAAGGCGAACGAGAAGGTGGTTGCGATGATGCTCTCGGTCGGCGAGACCAGCCAGGCGATCACCTATCTGCCCTACAACAGCGACGAAGATACCGTCGGACATATCGTGTGGGTCGGTGATCTCGACGGAGATAGAAAGCTTGATCTCTACCTTGAAGGCGATGGCTATGAAAAGTGCGGATTCTACTCAAGTTTATTACTTTCTACCGCCGCAAAGAAAGGTGAGCTTGTGAGGCAAGTCGCGTCATTCGGAACCGCAGGATGCTAAGTTAAACGCCAAATTGCCTCAAGTGATGATCGACGTGTTTGTATTGTGTTTCGCCCCATTGTTTGCCGGTGAGGGGACCGAAGAAGCCGTGGACCGTGCCTTCGGTGGCGGATTCGCCGCGGTTGTGGAGTTCGGTGATCCGCTCTGAGAGGCGGGCTCGGGTCGGCTCGAAATCGGGATCGTCTCGGACTATCAATGCGGATCCGGTCGGGCGGTCAGGTTGGAACGGCTTTTCGCCAAGAAACTCCTTCCTGAAAATCCACGAGAGCAGCTTTCCGACGAACATCTGCTTCATCGGTTTTCTTCCCGTTGCCATCTCCAAGCCACGAGCCGTGTGCTCCATCATCTGCGACGGGGACATCTTGCCCCATTGCCGCTCACTGTTTGGCTCTAACTTGTTTAGCCGGTTGAGCAGTTCTTCGTGGACTGCATTCTCGAATATCGTCTTCATAGCTTTCGGACTCGCGGCGATTTTACATCATAATCAAACAAATGAAACCTCAAACGCTTGGATCAAAGACAGTTTTCGAAGGCCGCATATTCGACATCCGCATCGAGGAGATCCGGGAGGGCGAGCTTGAGTATAGTCGCGAGGTTGTGGTGCACAAAGGGAGTGCGGTTATTGTGCCAGTGTTTGACGACCGGACCGTGGCATTGGTACGGCAGTATCGGCATGCGGCGCGTGAGTATTTGCTTGAGATTCCGGCCGGGACGCTGAACGAAGGCGAAGATCCGATGATCGGAGCGGTGCGTGAGCTTGAGGAAGAGATCGGCGTTCGGGCGGCACGCGTTCAGAAACTCACCGAATTCTACGTCTCGCCGGGATTTCTGACCGAGAAGATGCACGTGTATCTGGCCACCGAACTCACCGAGGTCGGCCAAAAACTCGAAGCTGATGAAAATCTGACCATCGAACGACACTCGTTCGATGAGCTACATCAGATGATTCGGGACGGCCGCATAGTCGATGCAAAGACGATGGTCGGCGTAATGATTGCATCAGAACGGCTTGCAATGCTCATATGATACCAATCACAAGGCCTAATTAGACTTGACCTTGATAACTCTTTTCGATACTCTGTCAGTTCGCCTTTTGCGATGAATTGCTATCAGTGTAGGTGGATATGAGTACTTATTTTCCGAGCGGAAAGGGTTTGGCGGACGGCCGCAAATGGTTCGTAGTGGATGCCGAGGGTAAAACCGTAGGCCGTTTAGCCACGGAAGTTGCACGGATAATCTCCGGCAAGAACAACCCTGCGTGGACGCCATTTTTGGATATGGGCGATCACTGCGTCGTTATCAACGCCAGTAAAGCTGTATTTAAGGGTTCGAAGAACGACCAGAAGATCTATTACCGCCACACGCTTTATCCCGGTGGCCTTCGCGAAACTTCGGTGAAGGAAATGTTCGAGAAAAAGCCTGAAAAGGTGATCGAATTGGCCGTCAAAGGAATGTTGCCGAAAACGAAACTGGGCAAAGCGATGGCAAAGAAATTGAAAGTTTACGCAGGAAACGAGCACCGCCACTTTGCTCAGAAGCCGGAACCTCTGGCGATCGAAACTAAATAAGGATCTGTTGATCTCGAGCTTTGAGATCTAAAATTTAAGAACATGGCAGACATTCAGTATTACGGCACCGGCCGCAGAAAGACCTCGACCGCACGTGTTTACCTTCGGCCCGGTTCGGGCGCGATCATCGTCAATAAGCGTGAATTCGAAACCTATTTTCCGAATCAGGCCCTGCAGATGATCATCCGCCAGCCGCTAAATCTGACGGAAACGACCGGCAAGTTCGATATTCTCGTGAATGTTGACGGCGGCGGTTCTGCAGGACAGGCAGGGGCGGTTCGTCACGGTATCACGCGTGCGTTGATGGAATACAACGCAGACCTTCGCCCGACCTTGAAGAAAGCCGGCTTGGTCACACGCGATCCGCGGCAGAAAGAACGTAAGAAATACGGCCAGAAGGGTGCCCGAGCACGGTTCCAGTTCTCGAAACGTTAATTTTGTTAGAGACGGCTCTGGCCGTTTAGATCTGAACGCGTAAACGCGTCACTCTAACCTTAATCCATCGCCGAAACTCCTTGGTTTATCAATAAGTTTTCGGCGAGTACAAAAACCAGAAAGTTAGGAGATATAAGTTTTGGCTACAGTTACGATGAAAGAACTCCTCGAAGCAGGAGTTCACTTTGGTCATCAGGTTCGCCGTTGGAATCCGAAGATGAAGGAATACATCTTTGGCGAGCGCAACGGCATTTATATTATCGACCTGCAGAAGACCCAGAAGCTCTTCCGGGATTCGCTTGCATGGGTGCAGGAATCGCTTACTGAACGCCCGAATCAAAAAGTCCTTTTTGTGGGCACCAAGCGTCAGGCTCAGGATGCGATCAAGGAAGAGGCGGAACGCTGCGGACAATATTACGTTAACAATCGATGGCTCGGCGGGCTTCTTACCAACTATCAGACTGTCCAGAAGTCGATCGCTAAGCTTAAAGAGATCGAGAACATGCGTGAAGACGGCCGTTTCGAGATGCTGACCAAGAAGGAACGTCTCAAACTCGATCGCGATCACGAAGGCCTGATGAAGAACCTTGCCGGTATCAAAGATATGGGCGGGGCTCCGGACATGATCTTTATCATCGACGTCCGCAAGGAAGACATCGCCGTAAAGGAAGCAAATCGCCTCGGCATCCCGATCGTTGCGGTAGTTGATACGAACTGCTCGCCTGAGGGTATCGATCATGTGATCCCTGGTAACGACGACGCGCTTCGTGCGATCCGCCTTTTTGCTTCGCGAATCGCCGACGCGATCCTCGAGGGTAAGCAGATCGGCACCGAAGGCAGGTCGCCTGAGCCTGAAGTATCTGACGAGGCCGGCGACGTCGCTGCGGACCAGATCGACATTGCAGCCACCCTTGCGAAGGCTGGGATCACTGATCCGGACGAAGAAGATGGCGGCATCGAGATCGAAGAGGAAGAAGCTGTCAGTGCGGAAATGGAAGCAGTTGCGGGTGAGACCCAAGCTGTTCCGGCTGCTGAAGAAGCCCCTGCAGCCGAGGCTGAGGAAAGCAACGAAGCGACGGCAAGCTAGAAATTCTTTTTTCAACATACTTGAAAGCGTGGCTGTTTCCGGGTTTCGGCAAATTGGCTACGCTTTTTTATAAAGAGGAACGCGGACATCCATGTCCGCCATTATTTCGAAACTCGCGGACACGGATGTCCGCGTTCCATTGGAGCAATAAAATGGCAGAGATCACAGCAAGTGCAGTAAAGGCGTTACGCGAAAAGTCGGGCGCCGGAATGATTGACGTAAAGAACGCCCTTGTCGAAGCAAACGGCGACGAAGCAGCGGCTATGGAACTCCTTCGTAAGAAGGGCGTTGCGACCGCAGGTAAAAAAGCAGGCCGCGTGACCGCTGAAGGTGCTGTCGGTTCGTACATCCACATGGGCGGAAAGGTCGGCGTTTTGGTAGAAATCAATTGCGAGAGTGATTTCGTATCGCGCGGCGAAGAGTTTCAGCAACTGGTGAAGGACGTTGCGATGCACGTCGCAGCTTCCGATCCGCGATATACACACCGCGACGACGTTCCCACTGACATCCTCGACAAAGAGCGAGAGATAACCCGCGAACAGCTCAAGAACGATCCGAAGAATGCCAACAAACCGGACGAGGTACTTGCCAAGATCGTAGATGGCCGTTTGAACAAGTTCTACGAAGAGAACGTACTCGTCGACCAGCCTTTCGTGAAGGACCCGTCGAAGACGATCGGTGAACTTATTACTGAGAAGATAGCTTCTATCAAAGAGAACATAACCATCCGACGCTTCACGCGCTATAAGATGGGCGAAGGGATCGAGAAGAAGCAGGACGACTTCGCAGCTGAAGTCGCATCAATGGTGGGTTAAGTGGAGCGCGGACGCCTTCGTCCGCCCGTTAACTCGCGGACGGGGCGTCCGCGTTTCGATATGCAGGCAGTATTTAAGCGCATCCTCTTAAAGCTCTCCGGCGAGGCCCTGATAGGCACGCAGAGTTACGGCATCGACACCCTGATGGCCCAGTCGGTCGCGAGGCAGATCCGGGCGGTGCACGAGCTCGGGGTTGAGGTTGCGATCGTTGTCGGCGGCGGCAACATCTTCCGCGGTGTTTCTGAATCGGCCGGTAATATGGATCGGGCGGCAGCCGATTACATCGGAATGCTCGCTACCGTGATGAATTCGGTAGTGCTTCAGGACGCACTAGAACAACTAGACGTTCATACACGCGTGATGTCCGCTATCGACATTCCGCAACTCGCCGAACCATTTATCCGCCGACGGGCCGTTCGCCATCTAGAAAAGCAGAGGGTAGTTATCTTCGCTGCCGGCACGGGAAATCCGTATTTCACCACTGACTCGGCCGCCGCCTTGCGGGCACTTGAGATCGAGGCTGAGGTCATTTTCAAGGCGACCAAAGTCGACGGTATCTACTCCGCCGATCCGGTGAAGGTGCCGGATGCAACCCGGTTTGAGAAGATCTCGTATCGAGATGTCCTCGAAAAACAGTTGAAGGTGATGGACACTTCAGCGATCTCGCTCTGCATGGATAACAACCTTCCGATAATGGTCTTCAATATGAAGGTCGATGGCAATATCATCAAGGCGGTGACGGGTGACCTGAGCATCGGGACGTTAGTGACGGTAGGCGACACTGCAACATCAGCATAGATGGCTTAAAGCCTCGTAAATATTTGGAAGATGAGCGCACACGACGTAATTAAAGACACAAAACCGAAAATGGAAGCCGTCATCGACGACTTTCAACGAAAGCTCGCGATCGTACGAACGGGCCGAGCTACTATCGGACTGCTAGATGCCGTCCATGTGGACTACTACGGCACATCGACTCCGCTGCAGCAGATGGCTTCCGTTGCCGTTCCGGAACCGCAGATGATCACCGTTCAGCCTTGGGATGCTACGCAGCTCGGAGCGATCGAGAAAGCGATCCTCGCGGCAAATCTTGGTTTCTCTGCCTCAAACGATGGCAAGATCATCCGGCTTTCAGTGCCGGCACTCACAGAAGAGCGCCGAAAACTACTCGCGAAGCAGGTGGGAGAGATCGCGGAAGATCATCGGGTCGCAGTCCGCAATGTGCGCCATGCGTCGAACGACTCGCTTAAGAAGCTTCTCAAGGAAAAGTTGGTTTCGGAAGACGAGGAACGGAGCGGGCTTGAGGAAGTTCAGAAGCTGACCAATATGTACATCGCGAAGGTCGACGAACTCGCAAAGAACAAAGAACACGAAGTTATGAGCGTTTAGTCGCAATAGGTCAAATTACGAGGCCCGCAGCTTTTAAGCTAGCGGGCCTCTTAATTTGCTTTCCTTACTCTTAGCGGTCACTTGCTGGAGTTGGAATTCGACCTCTGCTCAGCCTTGTACTTGTCGAACTGCTTCTTGAATTCCCTACAGGTCTTCGCCATCTCAGCGGTGTTCGTCTTGTTCTTCTCGACGCTGTCGCGAATGCCATCTTTGATCCGGTTAAGGATCGTCGCCTTAACTGCCTTAGTAACAAAATCGTCGTCCGGATTATTCATCTCGGCATTGATAAGGTCCATAACCTCGTCGCACTCAGGCACGCCGATCTTTGATTCACCGACTGCCGTGTCGACCGCACGATCGCTCAGCGATTTGTTTGAGTTAGAAGTGCCGTCCGAACCAGTGACTTCTTTTTGAACCCGATCGACCAGGCCGCAGCCGAGCGTCGCGATCAGCATCACGCCCGCGATCAATATGCTTGGAAGATTCTTCATACGTCTTGCCGAAACCAAGACGTAAGGATAAGCGAGATTTGCTGCCGCTTCAAAGCGTAGGCGGCGATTGTGAGACTAACGGACCGCCGGCGAAATCGTATTCGATGAACAGATTCAGAGCCTTATCTTTTACCTCCGCGCGGACATCGTTTACCTTTGCGACAAGATTAGCTTTGGCAGATGCGACCGGAGTATTTACGGCCGTCTGCGTTCCCTCGATGATCTTTACGGGGTTTACTCTCGAATTGAGAGTCGATTGAACGAGCGGAGTGACGATCGCATTAACTAGCGGATTTACGCCATCAAGGTTTACGGTTTCTACGTTCAATTGACCAACGACGCCTTGCGAATCCCGATCGAATCGAAGCTGCATCACCGAGTTCGCCCAGCCCGTAAATCGAAAACATCCGAACGGCGAGCTGTACCCGCCGTTGAATGCGATCGGGGCCTCGAGCCTATTGTTCGCGAGCGTTACGCCGGTTCGTACGCCGCTGCCCTCGGGCAAAACCGTGATCGTGCTCGAACATCCCTCTGCGGTGACGGTGGCCTCGCCCCCGCTGCCGAGGGCAAATGACGGCTGATTCATTTCATTAAAGATGGTAGACAAAATGTCGTTAAAGAAATCTTGGCGGAGAACGACCTGTACAGTCCCGGCAGGAGGGCCACCCGGGTCGGGACCTAAAATCGGAACGCCCGGGGGTGCGGCTGCTTTCGGCACGCCGACGAAGAAGTAAAACGTCGCAATTCCGCCAACCAGCAGCCCGATCAACAGCCCTATAAGAATTCGTCCCATTTCTTTACCTGTTTGCCGTGTTAGATGCCGGAGTCATCGTCGCCACCGGTGTCGCCGCCTGATTTGCTTGATTCACCATCTGCCCGATGATAGCGGCGGCCGCGCTGAACAAAAGGTTGGCCTGAGCCTTCACCTGCTCCGGGTCTATTTTTTGGAATTCCGCTGGTATGTTGAAGAGGTTCGGATCAGGTTGCGGCCGGACATCAGTCATCTCAGACAAGAGACGTGCCCCTTTTACACCCTGGACGTTGCCGCCCGAAGTTGACTGAGAGACGATCTCACTGCGGATCGGCAGGTTGGTTTCCTTATCGATCAAGAAATACGACTCAGTCGCAACCGTTCCCGCCTGAGTTCCCGTATTTGCCGTGGAGCCGTATACATACTTCTGGATCTGACGTCCATTCACCGTTTCCTCGCCCGCAAACTTGACGCCCTGGATTCCTTTTAGCTGATTCACTATCTGCTCCGGCATCATCAGGCGCCGAACTTCAAAACCGAGAGCTTCCGAAGTCAGTTCCGCGTACTGCTTTCTCGTCGGGAGAACAATGTATTTCATTCCGCCCTTTTCCATATAGGCGACCTTTTCGTTCGTGGGGAGCGTGAACTCCATCACCCTATCGGCACCACTGCGAGCGACAATAGCCTTCAGGGGAGGCATGGAAGCGTTCTGCTGCTCGCCGATGGTCTGAAGCGTGAGGCTGATCACTCCCTGGTATGTTTGCGGTTCGACAAAGGTTGGACCGGCAGCGGCAGCGGTGACGTTCGCGTTGAACGCGTTCGCGTTAACATTAGTATTCACCGCGATGTTCGAATTCACCGCGCTAACGTTGCCTGAAGGCTGGCCGCAGCCGGAAAGTAGGGCCGAGCAAAGAGCTACGGAACCGAAATAGACAGAAAAGCGTGACATTGTGCAATCCTCCGATGAACCAAATTGATACAGTTACTGATCAACTTAGCATCTGATGCAATGCCTATGCCTGTTCGAGCTTCGCGAACTTCTCGATCATCTTCTTCTGGCCAAATCCCGGGAAGCTGATGGTGAGCTTAACGTTGTCACCGCTTCCCTCTCGGCGAAGGACGAGTCCCTTGCCGTACTTTTCGTGCCGCACGTGCGCTCCCGCGACGAATGAACCGTTGGGAAGTTTTAGTCCTTCGATCTTGGGTTTCTCGGAAGCGATCACTCGAAGCTTGTCTATGCCCGAGATCTTGGCAGGAGGCGTATCTACTCTAATGGAGTCAGGCTCACGCTCGCTCCCGGCGGCATTCTCGTCCTGAGGGGCAGCCTTCTTCTTAAAGAATTCTGCAACGGCATCGGCCGTGTTGTAGGTCTTGCCCGTATAAAGGTTGTTCGGTTTCGATGGGGCTACAGCCGCACGCTCCCCTTTAAGGGCGGAGACAACATACTTGTTCCCGCGAGTTGTAGAGCTGCGGGCAAACGAAAGCCACGAAGATCCGTACGACAGATCATCGATCAACTCGAGCGGCATCTCGTTCAGGAACTGCGAGGGTTCGGCGGCGATCTCTTCACCGTAGACGCGCCGCCGCATAGAGTGCGTGATGTAAAGCAACTTCTCTGCACGGGTGATAGCAACGTACGCCAATCGGCGTTCTTCTTCGAGTTCCTTTGGATCATTAATACTCCGCGAGTGCGGAAAAATCCCATCTTCGAGTCCAACCAGGAACACGACAGGAAACTCCAGGCCTTTCGCCGAGTGCACCGTCATCATTGTGACTTTTGCGGACGAATCCAGACTGTCGGTATCTGCAGTCAGCGCGGCATGATCGATGAAATCGCGAAGCGTCGTCTCTTGCATTCGATCGTAATCGACCGCTGCGTTCACCAACTCTTCTAAGTTCTCAAGCCTTGCCTCTGACTCGTCGCTATTCTCGGAACGAAGCATCAGTGAGTATCCGCTATCGTCGATCGCGGCTATCACTACGTCGGAGACCTTCTTGTCGGATCCTTCAACCTCGACCACTTTCTTCTGCAACCGCTCGATCACTTTATGGAAGGACAGTACGGCGTCTCTGGCTCGATTTGTGATATTCGCCGTGAGGCCTGTCATCGGATCGGTGAGCGTTTCGATCGCTTCCCAAAGTGAGACGCCCAGTTCGCCGGCCTGGGCTTGCAGTGTGTCGAGCGTCGTCTTCCCGATCCCGCGCGTCGGCGTGTTGATCACGCGAAGCAGCGCGATGTCGTCCTGTGGATTCAGTGCCAGCTTCAGGTACGCGACGATGTCCTTAACTTCTTGACGCTCGTAGAACGAAAATCCGCCGACGATGTTGTAATCGATCCTCATCCGGCGAAGTTGTTCTTCAAATACGCGCGACTGGGCGTTCGTCCGGTACAGGACCGCAACTCGCTGCGAGCCATCTCGCCGAAGATGTTCCTCGATCTTCGCGGCAACAAATCGTCCCTCGCCGTCCGCGTCCTGAGCTTGGTAGTACAACACCCGATCCCCGCCGGAATTCGATGTCCAGAGCTTTTTCTTCTTCTGGTTTATGTTGTTCGCGATGATCGCGTCCGCGGTATCGAGGATAGTCTGGGTCGAGCGGTAGTTCTGCTCGAGCAGGATCACCTTCGCGGTCGGAAAATGCTGTTCGAATTCGAGAATATTGCGGATGTCAGCCTGACGAAATCCGTAGATCGACTGAGCATCATCACCCACGACGCAGATATTCTGCTGTTTCTCAGTGAGAAAAGTTATCAGCCCAAGCTGAAGCGGATTCGTGTCCTGATACTCGTCGACAAGGATATACTTGTACCGGTCGTTATACTTCTCCCGCGTTTCCGCCGACTTCCTCAATAAGCGGACAGTCTTGATCAAGAGATCGTCGAAATCCAAGGCGTTTGCGATCCGAAGCCGTTCTTCATACATTCGGAAGACCTTCGCAGCTGCCGCTCGCTTTTCGTCGGTGTGTTCTACCTTCGACGCGAACAGTTCCACGTCTTCACCTCGGTTCTTCGCCGACGAGATGGCGTTCCGCACGACTCGGGGAATGACCTGCTTCTCGTCGAATCCGAGATCTTTGATACACGCCTTCACCACTCGTTGCGAATCATCTGTATCGTAGATCGTAAATGATTTCTTATAGCCCTCGTTCAGGGATTCGATATCTTGCCGAAGAATACGTACGCAAAGGCTGTGAAACGTGGAAATCAGCGGAAACGAATTCAGGTGCTCGTCTTTCAGCAGATCGCGAACACGATCCCGCATCTCGCCTGCAGCTTTATTGGTAAAAGTCACCGCAAGAATATTGTGCGGAGCTATACCTTTGTCCTTGATCAGATGCGCGATGCGAACCGTAATGACACGCGTCTTTCCCGACCCCGCACCGGCGAGGATCAGCAGCGGCCCCTCGGTTGTTTGCACCGCTTCGACCTGTTCGGGATTTAGTGAGGATAGATCCATTTATTTTATGAGAGCTTGAACGTCGCGGAACTTTTCGTGCCGTGAATCTAGCATCATTTCGAAGAGAGCCATCTCCATCGACGATGGTACAACGCCGCTTCCAAACATCTTCGTTAGACCGGCTTCCCTGTCGTGCCCGTACCGGGACGCGACGCAGTCGGTCAGAAGATGAACCTGATATCCCGCGGCGAGCAAATCATGGGCCGTCTGGTTAACGCAGACGTGGGTCTCGACGCCGCAAATTACTATCTGTTTCGCTTCGTACCTCTCTAGCTCCGTAACAAAATTCGGTTCGCCGTATGAGCTAAATGTCGATTTCTCGACGAATGTTGCATCGTCAGGGAGGCTCAACAAAAGCTCCTCGGCAGTTCGACCAAGGCCTTTGGGATATTGCTCGGTCACGACGATCGGACGGCCTAGCAATTGGAATCCTCGGATGGCGATCGCAATGCGTGATAGCGTCTCGGCGAATTCCGGGATCGCCTTCCGGAACGCTTCCTGAACGTCCACAACGACGAGAATACTGTTGTCGATGTCTAGCGAATTACTGTGCATCATCCTTCTTCCGGCGAGCTTCGTCCTTCGCTCGCATCTCCTTTTTATAGGTCTTGAAAAAAAAGAAAACGGCGGCAAAGGACAGGATCAGTATCAGGATCATCATCGCTGCGATGAAGATCACTTCGGCAGTCGCTCTTCCGGGCATAGTGCAATTCTAACAGGGCTCGGATCGAAACTCGAACGGGGCTAGTGCGGCGCTTGATCGGGCAATGCCAAGACGTCCGATGAGGGTTCGGCGAGGAGTTTTTCTTTGTATGATTCGGGGATCTGTTTGACGCGCTTGGATGAATCCGTGACGAGATGGAGCGTCTCTCCCTCGGCTACGAGCGTTTCATCGCTGCCGCGGACAACCTCGTAGATGAACCGGATCGAGCGGCTGCGAATCTCGGCGATGCGGGTCCGCACATGCAGCAGGTCGTCGTAATATGCTGGGGATTTGTATCGGACGTAGGTTTCGGCGACGACCATGAGAGCATCGTCGTTCTCTTCCATTTCTTTGTAGGAAAATCCGCGGGCGCGGCACAGATCGCTACGTCCGGCTTCGAACCAGATGAGGTAGTTCGAATGATGGACGATGCCCATCTTGTCCGTCTCGGCATATCGGACCCGAATCTCGGTTTCATGCCAGCCGTCCATAAAAAATTGGCTGGGAGACAGGGATTCGAACCCCGATAGGCAGATCCAGAGACTGCAGTCCTACCATTAGACGATCTCCCAGCGTTATTAGTAATTTACGTGGCGGGAATTGCCTTGTCAAACGATTGATCTGATTCGGTTTTAGGCGCGACCAACTTTGAATTTTTAATGTTGAAATGCACTTTCCGGAAACGTCGAAACAGTAGAAATCCGCAGACTGTGCTCGCGGGGAGATAGTCAGGAAACGGAATGTGCCCGTTGTTCATGGGTGGGGCGGATCCAGCCGAAGTGGCGAACCTGGCTTAGCAGACTAAAAACCAGGCTGACAGACTTGTACGCGCTGCATCGACTTTTTGGAGTCGCTGGAGAGGCCGAATTGTGTCGATTCTTCATCCTGCACCGCGGAGGCTAGTCGACGCGGGCACCCGCAGCACGCTCGAGCTGCATGCGAAACAGGACCGTATCTTCTACCGATCGGTCTATCCGTTTCGCTAAAAGGCCAAAGATGCCGACAATAATTCCGCCCGCGAGGGTGCCAATTGCGCCAACCCATGCCGGATTGCTCCACAACGAAGTATTCTGCATCACGTCAATTTCTCCCCAAGAGCATAAATCCCAGACTCCGAGCTTGCGTCGATTCGGCTCGATCATCGTGCTGCCAGTGTGGGATCAAGATTTCCGAATCAGTCTGACTTTGTCGTCGTTAACCACGTGGACCGAGACCTTGATGCCCGCATTCTTTGCCATCATGTAGTAGCGGGTGTATGTGTATTTCGTTGTGGTCATCATCCCTATTTTCACCGCCGAAGGTCCGGAAACACGATATTCCGCTTGGCGTTCATTTTGACCGGACTGCGAAGTAACCGGTGAGATTCATAGACACGATCCGGATTTATGCGAAGAGTTTCAGCTATCTCTTTCATTGTTTTGTCTTCCTCAACATATAGCTGTCGAATGCGGGGCATACCGCCGGAGCTTCGGATTCTTGCGTTGAACCGGAATATCTTCCTCGCGCAATATCGTCCGAACCGTCTCTCGCGAAGCTCCGAGCCTTTCGCGATCTCGCGAAGGCCCATTCTTCTTTTTTGATTGTACAATCGAGCGATCTGGTCGGTTCCCAAGCGACCGATCTCCCACGTGTTTGAATTTTTCACAGATTCAAACCGAGTTTAGTATTTTTGATTTTCTTCCGGATGCAGCCGTTCAAGGGTGTCAGGCAGCTGGTCGAATTCCATTTCGCCTTCGAAGGGACGCAGGAGCGTTTCGTCGCCGTCTTCGAGCCAGCGGTTCTGGTCTTCGATGGAGTTGAGAATTACGGGCATTGCCTTTTCGTGGATCGGCTTCATGAAGGCGTTCGGCTCTATGGTGAAGGACGTGAACGAATATCGCGTTTCGTTTCCTTCGAAATATCGGCTCCACAATCCGGCGAGTGCGTAAGGCTCGCGGCCTTTGACGAAGATCTCGACGGGCGGCAATCCTTTGCCCTTCACGGGCCATTCGTAGAAACTGTCGATCGGGAAAATGCATCGCTGGCCTTTTTTCAGGAGGTCCGGCCAGAGTTTCTTCGTGTGCATTGTCTCCACACGAGCATTGAAGGTCGGGAATTTTGCCTCAAATTGATACGCGCCATCCCACTGACACCACCAACGCGCTTCCAGCGTCGTGATCAGTCCGTCGCCGCGTCTGGCGACGATCCAAGCTGGTTCGGTCGGCCGCAGGTTGTGCCGCGGCTTGAACCTTTCCGGATATAGCCAATGGGCGATCGAGTGCCCAAATTTTTCCGCTCTCAATTGTGAAGCTCTTCCGCACATTACGTGATATTAGCCGATTTCCTCCGATCTATAAGGTTATTCTAAATTCTTCACTCGCTCTCTTGCAACGGCGTTGCATGTGCAGTATTCAAGTTTGCCTATGAGTGCACAAGATTTCAGTCATTATACGAAACGCAACCAACAAGTTCGGTGGCAATGGGTTTCGTGTTCTCTAAGGGTCACCAACGAACAGATCAAAGAACTGATGGGCGACATCGAGTCCAGCGAGATCACACGGGACGCATATCGAACGACGGTCGGCTTCTTTTCAATGGTCGAACACTCCGTCAAACTGTTACACAAGGTCAGGGACTTCGAGCGGGAACATCTTGGCCTGCACGAAGACTTCTGGCGCAAAGATAAAGAGAAAGGGAAGGCGGCGTAAATGTTTGCATACTCTAATGCATTAACGTCACCCTTTATAACCATCCATGAATCGTGTCGTTCTCGTAGCGAATGTTCCTGAGAATATATTAACGATGATCGGGAAAATCTAACCATTCTAGTTATTCGCGGAACCCAAAAATGTTGAAATGCTGTCGCCGGACTGGTAATCTAAGAGATTGATTTATAGATGAGTAGGCGCATAGTAGACAGTTATAGGGAGAAGCTTGCCGGTGAGGACGGGTGGGTGGTGAAGCATGGGGCACAGCTGCGGATCGCGCTGTGTTATCCGAACACGCACAGCATCGGGATGGCGAACCTTGGGCTGCATACGATGTATGAGCTGTTCAACGCGATCCCCGAGGTTTCTTGTGAGCGGGTGTTTCTGCCGGATGAGAAGGCGGGTACGGGGGGTGGGGCGAAAGGCAGCAGGAAGATTGGGAATCCGGTCGCTACCGCTCGCGGTTCTGACCGGGTCTCGGAAATGGACGAGTATTTGCGGTCGGGGACGCCGTTGATGTCGTTGGAGACGCAGACGCCGGTTCGGGATTTTGATGTAGTGGCGTTTTCGATCTCGTTTGAGACGGATTACCTGAACATGGCGCGGATGCTGCAGCTTTCGCGGATACCGGTTTGGGCGAAGGACAGGAATCATTATCATCCGCTCGTGATCATGGGCGGGGCGGCTTCGTTTTTGAACCCGGAGCCGATCGCGGAGTTTACGGATGTGATCGCGGTGGGCGAGGGCGAGATACTGGCTCATCAGTTGGTCGATGCGATCCTTGAGAACGAGACGAAAGAAGATATCTTGCTGTCGCTCGCGAAGATCGGGCGTGGGTTTTACGTGCCGTCGTTTTATGACGTGATCTATAACGACGACGGTACGGCGTTCGATTACTTCCCGAATCAGGAAGGCGTGCCGCGTCGGGTTGGGCGTGCGCTCGCTTCGGTGAATCCGAAGGAAGGGACGCTGCGACGTGCGTTGAAACGAGGTGAGACGGAACTGGCCGACTTCCTTGTTAATCAGGATACGTTCTGCCCTTCGACGGCCGTTTGGTCGCCGGGTGCGGATATGGGCGACCGGCTACTGGTCGAGATATCGCGCGGGTGTTCGCAGGGTTGTCGGTTCTGTTGGGCCGGCTACAACTACTATCCGCCGCGTGTCGTGCCGGCGAAAGACATTCTCGCGAAAGCCGCCGAGTGGCGTTCGAAGACGGACAAGATCGGGCTGGTTTCGACCGCGGTGTGCGATCACCCGGAGATCTCGACGATACTTTCCGAGCTGCGGGCGATGGGATATCGGATAACTGTTTCGTCGCTGCGGCTGGATCAGATATCCGACGAGCTGCTGGATGCGTTGGTCGAGTCGAACGATCAGCAGATCGCGGTTGCACCGGAGACGGGATCCGATCGGCTGCGGCGGGTCATCAACAAGAATCTTACGAACGACGAGATAGTCGATATCTGCGGGGCCGTGTTCGACCGCGGGATGCTGACGATCAAGCTCTATATGATGGTCGGGCTGCCGACCGAGACGCAGGAAGACCTCGATGAGATGTTCGTGCTGGTCGAGCGGATCAAGGATCGGATGTTGGTGGCCGGTAAACGTTTCGGACGCGCCGGGAAGATCATTCCGTCGTTGAATGGATTTGTGCCGAAGCCGAATACGCCGCTGCAGTGGGACGGCATCTGCGATGAGAAGGAATTGAAACGGCGGATCAAGTATGTCAGCCGCGGTCTGTCGAAGATCCCGAACGTGGATGTGCGGTTCATGTCGGCGAGGATCGCTCATGAGCAGGCATTGTTCTCGTCGGGAGATAGGACGATCGCTCGCGTCATTGATCGGGCTGCTCAGCTCGGCGGCGATATCGACAAGGCTTTGCGTGAGACCGGAGTCGACGCGGCGTTTCACATCTCACGCGATCGTTCGTACGATGAATTTCTACCGTGGTCGATAGTCGATAGCGGATTATCGTTTGAATTCCTCAAGACCGAACATGAAAAAGCACGAGCGGCTCAATCGAGTCTCCCGTGCCCTGCTGTAGAAAAGTGTACTACCTGCGGCGTCTGCCCCACTACGTGGCTCGCCGACGCCCCACCCGCTTTGATCCAGATCCAGCCTGCCCGCGTCCGCGAAGCTTTATCGCTCGTCCTTTAAAAGGTAGCCGGTCGGAATGGCGGTGTAGTCAAAATCGTAATTATATTTATAGATGCCGAACGGCAGAATATTCACCGGCTGTCGATATGAAGCATGCGCCGCGATGTGGCCCTGGCCCGGCTTAATCTCTATGATCGCGTCAGCCGGAACGTCGTAATCGCGAGCAGCTTTTTTGACATGCGCGGCGACCACGTCAACCGGCTTCATCTGGCCCGAAGCGGCAAGCCCCTTGACGACGGCTGTGTCCATTTCCTGCCTGAACGAGGCACCGTTGTACGCAACCGGAACATAATGGTACCCGGCGTTCGCAAGAAGAACGATAAAGACTAGGAGTGCCAGGAATTTGGCACTGGCGCTTCCGCTCTGTGAATGCAGGTAGTTGGTGGATTCTTTCATTGCTGGACTCCTCGATATCTGAGGCTTTTAGCGGCTGATGAGTGTGCGAAGGGTATCTTTTAAGGCTTTGTCCGGAACTTCCGCGCCGGACTTGATCACCGGTTTCCCGATGCCCGTAAGCAGGATCCATTGAAGCGATCTGCCCATATTTTTCTTATCGAACTTGAAGGCCTCAAAGATCTCTGACGGGTCGATGCCGTGGAGCGAAGGCAGTGAGCCCGCTCGATGCACAACATCGTTCAACAAGATTACATCATCCGAGCCCAGCAATTCAAGCTTTTTTGAGAGTTCTGCGGCGAAGATGACACCGTGGCCGACCGCCTCGCCGTGTTTGAACTTGCGATAACGCGTTACTTTCTCGATCGCATGGCCGAAGGTGTGGCCGAAGTTCAATATTTTCCGTGACTTAGCGTCGGTCTTTGCGGCGGACTCGCGTTCGTCTGCAGCGACGATCGATGCCTTGAATCGGACCTGCTCGGCGAGGAATCGGTCAAATTGACCGGAGTCGAGTCGTTGGTCGATGGCTTGCTGAGTCAGATCAAGAAGTTTCCGCCCGCCGATCGCTCCCTGCTTTATGGCTTCGCAGAAGCCGGCGGTCAACTCTCTTTTGGGAAGAGTTTGGAGTACGCCGGGATCGATCAGCACCGCCGAGGGCTGATAAAACGCGCCGATGAGGTTCTTGCCAAAGTCGGTGTTGACCCCAGTCTTGCCGCCAACCGACGAATCGATCATTGACAGGAGCGTGGTCGGCACCTGGATGAACTTGATCCCGCGTAGATAGACGGAAGCCGCAAATCCCGCGAGATCGCCTACCACGCCGCCGCCGAGTGCGATGACCAGATCAGTCCGCGAGATCTTATTTTCGCCAAGGAATTTGAGTGTCGATTCGAGCGTCTTGAGACTTTTGAACCTCTCGCCGTCGCCGATGAGATGAGTGATGGGTTTGAGTCCGGCTTTGCTCAGTGCGTTGGTGACGCTCGATCCGTACAAGCCGTAAACCTTTTTGTTGGTAATGATCGCGATCTTCGCACCGAGAGCAAGGCGCTCGGCGACCTCGCCTATCGAACTCAGCGATTCGGCATCGATCAAGATCGGGTACGATGACGCGGATCGTTGTGTTTTTACGGTTAAGCGTTGAGTCATCCCTCTTATTCCTTTATTCCCACCAGCTTCCTGCTCAGTAGTTAAGAGCTTCAACCACAGAAAGCGAATGGAAAGAACAGATCTGAACTGATCATGCAAGCTGTTGCCGGATCACGTCGGCGAGCCCTTTTGCGAGTGCGTCGATCTCGGCTTGATCTATGCCCTCGATCATCACGCGAGCGAGGTTCTCGGTCCCAGAATATCTTAGCAAAAGGCGGCCGGAGCCGCTGAGCTTTTGTTCGACCTCGGCGGCTGCGGTTCGGATGGCGTCTACTTCGTCGAACGGGAGTTTTTCGTGGACATTCACGTTAATCAGCACCTGCGGATAACGGGCGAATCCTTCGCCGGCTTTCGATAGCGTTCCACCGAGTTCGCCGATCGCCTGGAGGAGGTAGAGAGCCGTCAGCATTCCGTCGCCGACCAGGCTTTTGCGTGGAAAGATAATGTGGCCAGATTGTTCGCCACCAAGCTCCGCTCCGGACGTGAGGAGTTCGTCGAGAACGTATTTATCGCCGACGCTTGCACGTACGAGTTCGATCTCTTCGCCCTTTAGCGCGAGTTCGAGTCCGACGTTGCTCATCACGGTCGCAATCACCTTGCCGCTGTCGAGTCCGCCGTGGGCCTTTAGGAACCTCGCCATCACCCACAAGACCGCGTCGCCATCGACTATTTGACCTAGATCATTGACGAACAACGAACGATCTGCGTCACCATCGAAGGCGACGCCGAGATCGGCTTTCTCTTCGGCGACCTTTGCCTGAAGATGTTTGAGGTGCATCGAGCCGCAATCGAGATTGATGTTGCGGCCGTCGGGGGTGTTATGGATCGCGACAACCTCGGCTCCGAAATGCTCGAACAGTGTCGGTGCGAGATCTGATACGGCGCCGTTCGCACAGTCTAAGACGATCCGTTTACCTGATAGGTCGAGATCGGTGAATCCGCCTTCGAGATGGTTCAAATAAGCGGCTCGAAAGTCGGCAATGTGAGCGTCATCGACGGTTACCTCAGCATCAACTACCGCTCGAGTTTCGTAGATATCTTTCTCGATAGCCCGCTCGGTTCCCTGATGTGCCTTTTTCCCGGTGGGATTGAATATCTTAAGGCCATTGTCTTCGAAAGGATTGTGCGAAGCGCTGATGACGATTCCACCGTCGAAATTGCCGTTTCCGGTGACGAATGCTACTCCCGGGGTCGTAATAACACCTGCGGAGCTGACCTCGGCCCCGGCTGAGATCGCCCCAGCATGAAAGGCGTGTTCGATCCATCCACCCGACTCGCGCGTGTCGCGGCCGGTAACGAATCGAGGTGTGCGATCTAGCCGTTCACGGCACAGGTCGGTGAGTGACCGCCCGATCGTCATTATCGTTTTTTCATCGAGCGGAAATTCCCCCGCTTTTCCCCGAATGCCGTCCGTTCCGAATAGTTTCTCCATAGCGTTAAACAAAAGGTTAGTTATACAGGAGCAGAAACGCTCCGACAACCCGCCGAGCCATAACCATCCATTGTAGTATCCATAATTTTTTCGATTTTGTTTGACAACCGTTATTGAAATAAGCGAATCTTACAATTGCAGGACGTTCACACCCTGTAAATCGAACCTTTTAGGCCAAATAAGCTCTCCACATTTGCCGATCATGACCAGAGTATTTTTCTGTACGATATCCGTATTCGCCGCTGCGGTCTCAGTTTTAGGACAGGTTCAACGAATTGAACCGACACCTACGCCGGTGAAGCTGGTCGTTACAGACAATACACCCAAGGCGGCCGCGACTCGTCCGCGAGTTTCGCCGACGCCGATCATTGTCGGAGTTCCGGCGGGCCCCGCGATGGTTCCGCAATCGGCAACTCAACCTATGAGCCAGGGTGTGGTCGAGCCTAGAATTTTCACCCCGACCACCCCGGCTTTGACGCCGCTAGAGAATTTGAACTATAAGACGCTTCCCTTTCGCGAGATCAAAAGCAAGATTGCCGAGGCGAAACGTCAGATGCAAACACGTCCGCTCACGATAGCACTGGTAAATACACCGATGTCCGGAGAGTCCGTCCGCATCGCATATCACGATTGGGATACGGGCAAGGTCGATTACGCGGTGATCACCAAGGATTCCTTCTTGTCGGTGGCTGATGAAAAGCTGGTCTCGTCAGAGGCTGGTAAACAGCTGCGAATTAGGACCATCCGGGGGAACGGCGTGAATACGCCGCTCGTATTGATCGACACCAACGGTAAGGCACATCTCCCGCTGCTGGTTCAATATCCGGTCGTTCGCAACGGGGTGTACAACGAGACGGCTTATTACATGTCCACGCATCCGGGACTTGTAAACCCGGAAGTGGTAAACGCAGGTCGCCTGTATGTTCGAAATATTATCGAGATCGCTCGCGACCGTCTGAAGGAGAAAGGCGTCACGGTTTCGCCGAAGATCGCCGACATCGCCGAACGCCTCTCAACGGTCGAGCACGTGGATCACCTTCGCTTCCGCACCGAACCGCACACCAATATCTTTGACGATATCTTTACCCTTTATGCCCTGAACGAAGGCCAGACCTATCGATATTCGGTAAGTTCTGCCGGAGCGGGCGGCATGGTGCAGATGATCCCTTCGACGTACCGGATGGTTCGCTCGTGGCATCCGAACATCACGCTGACGCCGGATTTTGTCGAAGGAATGCGAAACCACGTCAACGCTGCCCAGGCAATGCTGCTCTATATGAACCGCACTTGGAGCGACCTGATCGCGAGCCCGACTGTGATGGACGCGTATATGTCCGGGATCGCTACGCAGGAACAGTTGATGGCCGCGGGCTATAACTCAAACCCGGCCAAGATCGCCGGCTACATCAAACGCGGCGGCGAAAACTGGACTGGCCTCATTCCCCGCGAAACTAAAATATACCTCCAGATCTACGATTCGATCGAGAGATTCGTCCCTATGACTGCCCGGACGAAATAAGCCCTTTTTGCGCAAGCCCGAGCGTAAGAAAAGGCGATACTATCAAGTTGAATGTATCGCCCTTGTTAACGCGCGGGCTTGTGCATTCGTGAGGTCGAGTCGGATGTTAAGCCCTTGCTCACGCGCGGGCTTCTGCATTTAGAGTTCGCTGCACGTCCTCAAACTTCATCTCAACGATGTTCACGTCGTCAAAGAATGCGTTATTCGTTACCTCGATGATCACCCAGGGCGGGGGTTCGAAGGCGGATAGCTCTTCGGCTGAGGCGAAATCTACGCGAGCGCGATTCAATCCCCAGAGGGGGCCAAGGTAGATGTCGAATGAGAACGTCCGGCCGTCGTATTCGTGAAAGTAGCGATTTTTGCGGATCTCAGTGCCTTCGAAAGGCTTGAAGTGTTCGTATTCTTCTTCGTTCAGGTAGATCTCGGAATATTTCCACTCTCCGCGATGTTCCGGATCGACGGCAAAACGCTGCTGGAGAATGTGGGTCCATTCTTTATTTTCGGGAACGCGGATCAGCCTTAATCTTAGCCGTGTTTCGTGGACGTAATTGTCAAAGATCTGCAGGTGCGAGCTTTGCGGCGTCAGCGGTTCGGGCAATGCCTCGATCAGGAATGTACGGTGAAACTCGGTTCGATAGGTTTTGTCGGCATTCATTGGATTTATTATACTTTTGGTACTGAATAATGACGGTATGACGGGCGGCAAACGTCCGCATTTTTTTGGAGATATCGATATGAAAGCCTATTTAATTATTGCAACAGTTTTTACAGCACTCTTATTTTCTGCCTGCGGCGATTCGACGACAACTATGAACGTTAACGTGAACAGGGCAAACAATGCAGCTCCTGTGAACGCGAATACCGGCGGACCGCTCGCTCCGACGACGCCGACGCCTGAGTCGACGACGAACAACGCTCCGACGCTGACGCCTGTTTACAAAGCTTATTGCGCGGCTTGGGTGAAGAAGGACGAGGCGGCGCTTCGCAAGATCTACTCGTCCGACACGATCGCGGATTTCGAGAAGACGATGAAAGCTGACGGTATTAAGTCACTCGTCGATTTCCTTTCGGATGACAAGGCTTCGAATGAACTTTGCGAAGCTCGGAATGAAAAGATCACCGGCGAAACCGCAACAGCCGAGGTAAAAACGCTCGGTTACCCGAACGGGATCATGGTCGTTTTCGTAAAGGAAAACGGCGAATGGAAATTAACCAATCGCCGTCCAGAAGGTGCATTGAAATAACATGCAGAAGCCCGCACGTGAGTACGGGCTTCTGGAAGGATCAGGCTCCAGCAGCTTTGTAGGCCGGCAGCACCACGCGAGCCGGCTTTTCCTTTTTCAGACCAAGTGCCCAATCGGCCTGCATGAGCGTGTGGATGTCGCGGGTTCCCTCGTAGATCACCGCGGCCTTGCAATTACGCAAATAGCGTTCGACCGGATAGTCGTTGGTATAGCCGTTGGCACCGTGGATCTCGATCGCCATCGATGCGGCTGTCTCCGAACGCACGGTCGCCTGCCATTTGGCGAGCGAAGCCGCCTTTGCCGAGGGCTTACCCTCGTTCTTTAAGAATCCGCATTTTAGCCACAACAGGTGAGCCATCTCATAGTCGGCTTCCATATTGGCGATCTTCTGCTTCACGAGCTGAAAGTTAGCGATCGTCTGGCCCTGTACTTCACGAGTGTTTGCGTACGCCACTGACGCATCCCGCGCTGCTCGGATCACGCCGGTTGCTCCCGATGCGACCGTATAGCGGCCATTCTCAAGCGAGAACATCGCGATCTTAAATCCTTCGCCTTCCTGGCCGAGCATATTCGCCGCCGGTACGCGCACGTCCTGAAGTGAGAAGTAGCCGGTGTTCCCTGCTTTAATTCCGAGCTTGCCGTGAAGCGTGCCGGATGAAAACCCTTCCATCGTGCGTTCGACGATAAAGCACGAGAGTCCGCTGTGGTCGCGCACCTTTTGCTTCTCGAGATCGGTCCAGCAAAAGAAGAGAAAATGATCGGCTACGTCGGCGAGCGAGATCCACATCTTCTCGCCATTAAGGATCCAATCGTCGCCATCGCGTTTGGCGTACGATTTCATTCCTACGACGTCAGACCCGGCATTCGGCTCGGTGAGACCAAACGTCGCGATCTTTTCGCCCTTAGCCTGCGAGACGAGATACTTCTGCTTCTGCTCTTCGGTTCCCCAGGAATAGACGCTCAGGCTGTTCAATCCGACGTGTACCGACATCGCAACGCGGAGGAACGTATCGCACGCCTCAAGTTCTTCGCAAACAAGGCCCAGAGCGACGTAATCGAAGCCCGCTCCGCCATATTCCTCAGGAAGGCAGACACCCATCAGGCCAAGTTCAGCCATCTTTTTGAAGACGCTCGGTTCGAAATGGGCCTTCTCGTCCCACTCCTTGATGTACGGAGCAACCTCGCCCGCACAAAACTCGCGGACAGTTTTCTGCAAAGCTAAATGTTCTTCTGAAAGTTCAAGATCGATCACGGTTTCAAAACCTCTCTAAAATGTTTGTATGTTAAGATTTGACTCGTTACTCCAAGCGGAAATCTTATCACTTTGGCCGACTTTCTGCGATTCGTTGGCTCCTCGATATGCTCAAAACTCTACTTGTTTCCCTCTTAGTTTTTGCAACGCTCGCAAACTCTGTATTCGCCCAAAATCGCTCTTCGGATCCGATCCCTGCGATGCCGAAACTGCTAACGCAACGCGAGCAGATGGATGTTCGCGAAAAGTGGTTGATGAAGCGGCTTGGGTCGATGCTGCTGCCGATGATGAAGCGGCATGGCGTCGAGATGTGGATAGTCGTGAATGAGGAATTCAACAGCGATCCGGTGACGCCGCACATCACGCCGCCGATCCCGATCGTCGGCCGCCGCGACATCTTCTTGTTCATCGACCGCGGTCAACGGATCGAGCGTATCGCGATGGTGCGATACGACGAAGAGCGGCTGCGGAATCATTACCGGTTCGTGATGCCGGCCCGCGATAAGTTTGGCGAGGAGTTGAAGAAGATCGTCGACGAGCGGAACCCCAAGACGATCGCCCTCAATTTTAGCGGCAGCCGCGGACAGCAGAGCGGACTCAGCCACGATTCGTATAAATTCCTCGCTGAATCGCTCGGAGCCGAGAACGAGATGAAGTTCGTCTCCGCCGGGAACCTTCTGACCGAATTCTTCGACACTCGTGTACCTGAAGAACTCGAACACTATCGCAACGCCGTCCTCGCGACCGACGTGATCACACGTCGGGCGTTTTCGAACGAGGTCATTACGCCCGGAAAAACGACTGTCGGTGACGTCCGCTGGTGGATGCTCGAGCAGGTAAATAAGCTCGGGCTGACCGTGTGGTTCCAGCCGGATCTGCGGATCCAGCGACGACAGGAATCAACAGGCACGACCGGACAATTTCTGAGCACGGCGAAAGAGGGTGATGTCATTCAGGCCGGCGATCTGCTGCACGTCGATTTTGGGCTCGACTATATGGGGCTTTCGACCGATTGGCAAAAGCATGCGTATGTTTTAAGGCCGGGCGAAACGGATGCGCCGGCTGGAATGAAAACCGGGCTAAAGAATACGAATCATTTGCAGGATTCTCTGTTCGCGATCGCACGGCCCGGCATGACAGGCACCGACGTATACGAAAAGACGATGGCGGAAATGAAGGCTCAGAAGATCGACGCGATGATCTATTCGCACCCGATCGGCACCCACGGCCACGGCCTCGGCCCTTCGATAGATTTCCGCGGCAACATCGGCGGCGGATCCAACAAGTTCATTTTGGGATCGTACACGTCGATCGAACTGAACACCTCGACGCTCGTGCCGGAATGGAACAATCAGAAGGTCACGATCATGGCCGAGGACGACGCCGTGATGACCGACCTCGGGTACCAATTTATCCGCCCGCGGCAGACGGAGTTTTATCTGATCAGGTGATCGGACTGCGGACAAGAATGTCCTCGTTCCCTATGATCCCAGTTTCAAAAGCACTCAAGACAATC
Organism: Pyrinomonadaceae bacterium; assembly: GCA_039916585.1. Taxonomy (GTDB): domain Bacteria; phylum Acidobacteriota; class Blastocatellia; order Pyrinomonadales; family Pyrinomonadaceae; genus OLB17. The sequence goes on from JBDSLC010000123.1 coordinate 52,445, forward strand.
GCCAGCGAAACTCCGACGCTCGGGGTTGAACGCGTCGCGCTTGAAGACGCAATAGGCCGTATCCTCGCCGAGGACATCGTTGCCGACTCCGACCTGCCGCCGTTTGACCGCTCGCAGATGGATGGGTATGGGGTGAAGGCCGCAGATACGGTGGGAGCGCCCGTGATCCTCAGGCTCGTTGGTGAATCGGCAGCGGGGCGCGGTTGGCGGAAGAAGTTGCGAACGGGCGAGGCGATCAGGATTATGACGGGTGCCGCGGTGCCGGACGGGGCGGATGCGGTGCAGAAGCTAGAGGTCGCTAGTGAGGACGGCGACACAGTAACTCTTCTGGAACCGACGGAAAAAGGTCGGTTCATCGTTCCGAAGGGAAAAGAAGTTATGAAGGGCAAGACTGTTCTAAAGACCGGCGAGCGGATCACGCCTGCGAATATCTCGATACCGGCGGCGTTTGGATATGCGAAGGTGCAGGTGGCTAAGCAACCACGGGTCGCGATCGTATCGACCGGAACAGAGATCGT
>JBDSLC010000124.1:0-13658 GCA_039916585.1 Pyrinomonadaceae bacterium
TTCACGATCAAGGACAGCAATGACGTTGCACTCGATCTGACCGGCTGCACGGCGAAATTCTGCATCGGCGGGAACGAATTTCCGGCCGTTATAGACACGCCTGCGACAGGCGGAATCGTAAATGCAAATCTCACGCCAACTCAGACCCAAATCGTGGCGAAAGGCAGCCATCGCGCGTGGTGCAAGATCTCGAGCGGCGAAGACGTTAGGGCTTACGGCAATCACTACATTGTCGCCCACGATTAGATGGACACTACGACAGTCGTAAAAATCCCGAGATCGACAACCGTCGTCACAAAGCCAGGTGACGTAAATGTCGAGGTGACCGAGTACGTCAATTCGGTGACCGTTGTAAACGTCGGCCAGCGTGGCCTTCAGGGCGAGATCGGGCCTGATGGAGCAACTGGTGAAACCGGTGCCGCGGGATCAGCCGGGCCGAAAGGAGATACCGGAGACGTCGGTCCGCAAGGTAACACTGGTCCGGCTGGACCAACCGGTGCAACTGGTTCGCAAGGGATTCAGGGGCCGCAGGGAATCCAGGGTGAGACAGGCCCGGCAGGCTCGACCGGAGCTGCAGGCCCTCAAGGTTCGCAGGGTCCAAAAGGTGACACCGGAGATCAAGGGCCCGCGGGAGCAGATGGATCAGACGGCTCGGACGGTGCTGATGGTGCGACAGGTTCTCAGGGAGCCACCGGACCCGCGGGAGCGACCGGAAGCCAAGGCCCGCAAGGTGCGACCGGACCTCAAGGCGTAAAGGGTGATGACGGTGATACGGGCCCGCAGGGTATCCAAGGTGAGACGGGGCCACAAGGCCCGCAGGGTGTCGCGGGTGCGACTGGATCCGCTGGCGCCGCAGGATCGACGGGTGCTCAAGGGCCCCAAGGGGTCCAAGGGGCAACAGGCCCAACAGGACCGCAAGGGCCGCAGGGCATCCAAGGCGAACCCGGTGCGACGGCTTTTACGACCGTCGAGGTCGATCTGGGATCGGTTCGACGTTCGGGTAAGTTCAACATCACCGGATCGGGACTGACGATCAATCGTCAAGTGTTCATTCAGAAAGCGAATGGCCCGTACACCGGGAAAGGAACGCTGGCCGATGAAGCGGAGATGGACGGCATCAGCGTGAGCGGAGAGGTGACAAGCTCAACGAACATCCAATGCTATTGGCAGGCAATGTCACCCGTTCGCGGAAATTTCAAGTTTGATTATTTGGTCTCAGGAGCGTAGAAAATGGCGATTCTTGAAGGTGCGATATCAGGTAATCTGGCGGAAGTCGAGACCGTCTCGAAAGGGATCCGCTCAGCGTTGTACGACGGAGCAGGCAACCCGCTAGCTCTTCTCGACAGTGCCCAGCCCGCGTCGCCCTACGGACTGTTGGCGATGGGTTTGAACGACGGGCGGGCCGTTCCGTCAAGGGTTGACCGCTTCGGCTCTCAATCCATCGCTCTCAACAACCCATTGCTGTCGGAATCGTTTGAAGGTACGACCACGCACCCCATGCGGTGGCTGATAACCAATACGACGATGGCGGCGGCCCAGACGACGGTCGGCGGACTGCTGTTCAATTCAGGGTCAATCACCACGCTAAACACCGGGTACATGATCAAAAGCACCCGGCTATTCCAAAAGCTCCAGAGAATGCCTATACAGGCAAAGTTCCGGCTTCGAATGGTGCATTTCAATAACTCTGTGATGGAGTTTGGCTTTGGCGATGCCGCGACCTTTAACGGAGCGAACACTGCCGGAGCCTATTGGCAGCGAACCTCTTCGGGAGCGATGCAGCCCGTCGTTACGTATAACAGCGTCGACCAAACCGGCACAGACATTTCCGCATCTCTCAACTCCGCGAACTATTACACGTTCGACGTTTTGATGGATGACGACGAGGCCACGTTCTTTTGTCAAAACACGGCAACCGGGGCGATCATCTCGCAGCAGAAGATAGCACTCCCGATAACCGGGCAAAGGCTGCTGAGTGCGACCGCATTGCCCGTGATGTGCCGCCTCTACAACACGGCATCCGCACCCGCCACTGCGCCGCAGTTGCTGCTTACAGATGTTGCGGTCGTCGGGCTTGACGCTGATTTCAACTTTCCGGCCCCGCATATCTTTGCAGGACAAGGTAGAGGATTCTACGAGCATCCGTTTACCGGAGCACAGCTTGCGACCTTCGCCAACAGTGCCGCACCGAGCAACGCGACGCTTTCAAACACGGCGGCGGGATATACAACGCTCGGCGGATTGTTCTCGTTTGCTGCGGTGGCCGGAGCGGCAACCGACTATGCATTGTTCGGATTTCAGGTCCCGGCCCCGGCGAATTTCTTCTGCACGGGCATCGACATCGAGACCTGGAACACCGGAGCTGCTGTCGCTACAACTCCACATCTGCTCGTATGGGGCATCGCTACGCAGCTGACGGCCGTTTCGCTGGCAACCGCAGCACATGCTCGCATTCCGGTCGGTGTGCAAAGCCTGCCGGTTGCAGCCGCCATCGGAGCGGCCGCACAGCGCATCTCGAAGCAATTCCAGACGCCGATACTGTGCTCAAGCGGCCGATTCTTTGACGTGATCCTGCGAATGCCCGTCGCAACTAACACGGCATCCCAGGTAATCCAGGGGCTGGTCACAGTGGAAGGTTATTTCGCTTAACCAAATTGAGGAGATTCGCCAAGGGCGATGAGGATATATGGAAAACGGAGAAGCTCCGCCGACCATTGAGGAGATACATCTCAATGATAAGCAGAAGAAATTCGCACACGAATATCTGGCTTGCCTGAACGCAAGCAAGGCCGCACTGGCCGCCGGCTACTCGCCGAAGACGGCATATCAGATCGGGTTTGAAAATCTAAGAAAACCGCACATTCGGCGGTACATCGACGAGCGGTTGAATGCGACGGTCCTTGGCAAGCAGGAAGTCCTGACGCTCTTGAGCCGGCAAGCGACGGCCGATATCGCGGATCTATTTGGGGAAGACGGGTCGATCGATATCGAGAAGGTTCGTGACCGGCGATATTCACATCTAGTTGAGAGTTTTCGCATTAACGATGGAAAGGTCGAGGTCAAGCTCATTGATAGGCAGAACGCGGCCATTCAGCTCGGTAAGTTTCACAAGCTTTTCACGCAGAAGGTCGAACTCGACGCAACACTGTTCTTCAACTGGAGTGACCTAGTGAGGGAAGCGGAGACTGAAGCGAAACAAGAGAATGAGTATCCAAGGGACATTACGGAAAGCGGACTTCAAGACCATTCAGACACGTTCGAAGCGTGATCCGCAGTGGTTTATCAACCGCGTCCTGCAGGTCACCTTCCTGACGCCGCAGCAGGTCGAACTATGCAACTCGATCCGCGATCGCAAGCGTACCGCAGCTCCGTCCGGCCACGGTATCGGGAAGACGTTCCTCGCGGCCTGCATCGTGCTTTGGTTCCTGTTCTCATTCCCCGGTGCAAAGATCCTGACGACAGCTCCGACATGGTTTCAGGTTGAGAATCTGCTTTGGTCCGAAGTTCGAAAGCTGCTCGCCCGGTCACTGTTCGCCGGGATGTGCCAAGCGGCCCTGACCTCTATCAAGCTCACCGACGATTGGTTCGCGATCGGGCTCTCAACGAATGACGCGACACGCTTTCAAGGAATCCACGCGCCGTATGTCCTGATTGTGTTCGATGAGGCGACAGGTGTCGCAACGGAGATATGGGAGGCCGCGGAGGGCGTCGCCGTGGGTTCGCGTGACCGCTTCCTTGCGATCGGGAATCCCACCGATCCGACGAGTGAGTTTAAACGCAAATGCGATTCGCCGTTGTGGCATGTGATCAATCTCTCAAGCGAACAGCATCCGAATGTGCTGAGCGGCCGCGAGATCGTGCGCGGAGCTGTCACGCGTGACTGGGTGGACGAACGCCTGCAGGAATATGGCGGAAAGGATACCGCTCTCTATCGCGCACGCGTACTCGGACTGTTTCCCGAACAGGGCGATGACATGCTCATCTCACTGGCCGACGTCGAGCGTGCTCAGTCAAGGTGGGTAGCTCCTGCAGGCGTTCCCCAAGCCCTCGGTGTAGATGTCGCCAGGTTCGGTTCCGATGAGACCGTAGAGATCGAGTTTTTCGCGGGCGGAGTGATAGGTGTACCTCGATCGACGCTTGGCCAGAACACGATGGTAACGGCCGGGAAGATCAAGGCCAGCCTGGCGTTAAAAAAGGCTGTCGACGACGCCGGTGTTGGCGGCGGCGTGACCGATCGACTGCGCGAACAAAAGGTTTCCGTATTGGCTTACAACGCGGGAGAGCGGGCGGTGGAAAGCGATCGCTTTCTCAATCGCCGTGCGGAGACGTGGTGGATGATCCGAGAGGCGTTGAAGAAAAACGAGATCAGCTTGCCGCCGGACAATAAGCTTGCCGCGGACCTGACGAACATCAAGTTCACATACACGTCGAGAGGGCAGATCAAGCTCGAGTCGAAGGACGATATCAAAAAACGTCTCGGACGTTCACCCGATCGCGGTGACGCTCTCGCGATCCTTTTGGCAGCCGTACATCAACCAAAGAAGGTGGTTTTCAAACAGCAGAGTACGTTTCAAGGTCAGGTCAGCTATTAAACCGATATGCCCGACACAACAAAACTAGAAGAGTATCAAAAGATCGATTACATAAAGATCCAGACGCTGCTTGCCGAGCGGTTTAATGCGACGCGGGGCGAGCTTCCGCCGCTGAACGATATCAAGGCTCGCCGGTATTTCGACAATGGCGATCATTGGCAACTCGGCAATGGGTTCATCGGACAGCTTCCGACAGGTGACGCGGCAGAGGATCGAACGGAGATGCTTCGCCGGGCCTTTTCACCCGAGGATGTGATCTCGGAAGTCTTAGATACGCACGTTCAGAATGTCTTGGGTAACGATCCGACGATCTCGATCGAAGGAGAGGATAAAACGCTCGAAGACGTGCTCACCTGGTTCGATAAGCGGGATAACACGAAGGTCCTCGGGACCGCACTGAGAGCCGCGAGACGCGAACAGGCGTCGGTGCTGCGGGCGTTCATTCCATCGGGGATGATCGACGGCGAAGGGCGTATCAACGCTAAGGATCTTGCCGAGGCACTTTCGAAGATCTGGATCCGATGCGAGCCGATCGAATCGGGCGGCGTCATCGTTGACGACGCGACCGCGACAGAGCTCGGGCTGTGTCTCTACCGGATCAGGATCGGTCAAGCCGATGTTTCGCTCGCCGAATATGCGTATCTTGATGCACTCGGCAGAACGGTTTGGGGAACCGCGTCCGCGCATACCGCAAAGCTCGGAGCGGAGGTCGCGGAACCGCTTAAACTCGGCGGGATGCTGCCGATCTATCAGATGAACGCGAGGGCGATGATCACGGACAGTGTATGTCAGGCACAGCGTGACATTAACCTCTCGGGAACGATGCTCACCCGTAACAACAATCTGGCAGGTTCACGCGAACGGCTTGCGGTCGGTGTGCAGCCGCCCGGAGAATGGGTCGAGCAAGGTGTCGATGAAAGCGGCAACAAGGTCATGGTCTTTCAGCCCGCGTCGATGCCGACCGGTCCCGCCACGTTCAATTTCCTTCAGCCTGAATCGATCAAGGATGATTCGGGGAACATAACCGCGTACGCCAATCCGAACATCATCTTTACAGATCCGGTGCCGATAGATACGTTCATCGGCACGTCCGAGCATTGGCGACGTGTGATCTACGCGAAAGCGAAGATGCTGCATTTGCTGATGTCGGACAACGCGACGGCGTCGGGGAAATCGCGGATCGAGGCCCGAAAGGAATTCCAATCATCGCTGAACGAATCGAAGCAGATCGTGGATGCGGCCGGCAAGTGGATGATCAGCGTTGCGTTGAATATCGCTGCTCATTTTATTGGTAAACCAGGAGCGTTTGTCGAGTCCAAGGTGGAGTTTCAAGCCGATGTTTCCACCATCGAACTCACATCGGAAGAAAATGCCGAGATCCGTGCGGACTACGAGTCGGGGATGATCGATCTGCGGACTGCGTTGGAGCTTCGCGGGATAAAGAACGTCGAAGAGATCCTTGAAAGGATCAGCGAACAGAATCGTCTTGAGTTCGAAACTGAATGACCGACGCTGAGATCAAACGGGCTGAGGTAGATGCGGAACGCGACGCCGAGTGGCTCGCGTTGAGGCTTTTGCTTGCGTTCAGGCGGCGAGATTCGAGCGCGGTGAGTCGGGTGAGTTTTGATTCCTCTCGGGGCGTGTTCATAGTCGATGGCAAGTCGGTGACGCTCCGTTCGGTTTACAAGACTCTGGACCGCATTCGCGATCGATACGCGGGACGGCTGCTGAAGATCACGCTCGATCTGGACGCAGATCGGATCACGCTGGCCGAATGGAAGCGGGCGTTCGATCGATCGATAACTTCATCGCACATCTTGTTTGGTGCGTTCGCTCTCGGCGGGATCGCGGTCGCGGCGAGGAATGCGACGGTTATCGCGCGGATCAGTGAGCAGCTTGCTTTTGGCGACGCCTTCTCCGAGCAGATCAGAGCGAAGAAATCCGGAACCTTGTCGAAGATCGCGGCCAGGGCGAAGAGTTATCTTCAGGCTCCGCATCTGCTGTTCACCGATTTGCAGCTTGAGGTCATCATCTCGACGGGATTCTATGACGAAGCAAGGAACGTTCTGCGGCCGGCTGAGCATTGCGCGTCGGATGCGAACGTGATCGGGTGCCCGGAGCTGTCGCTGCTTAGCTGGATGCCGGTCGTGGAGATGGTCCCAGTTGGAAGACGTCGATGCGGCGGGTGGTGCAAGTGCTTTCTCGAGTTTCGATGAAACGAGTCATTAAATTTCGTATATATCCCGAATCCGTTCACGGCTTCTATTTCGATGTTGAGATACATCCGACTGTAAAGGCGATGCGGCGGACCGCTCAGCGAGAGGGTGCCGATTCTTCTAACTTTCTCGATGCTGACGGAGCTACGCTAGGCTTCCGTCATTACGCTTGGGACGACAAGCGAAAGACACACGTTCTTCGCAAAACCCTCGGGCTTATGGTTTTCCATCGAGACAGACTCGACGCGGAAGTGCTTGCTCATGAATCGGGGCATGCTGCCATTCGGTGGATGGAGGCCATGCGTCTCGATCTGGAAATGAGAAAAGACCCAATGGCGGATCGTCCGATGCAGGACGAGATGGCGAATGAAGAACGATTCTGTTACGCGTTAGGCCGGATGGCCGCCCAGATCTCCGATCAATGCTGGAAACACGGATTACAAGGATGAGCTTAGGACGAATCACACAACCTACGGAAATACCGCTCGCGGCCCTTCAAGCCGCTACAGCATCCCGCCCGCGGAAGACCGACGGCGAGAACGAGCGGAGCGTCGATATTGCGATGATCCGCATCATGCTAAAGAAGCGTCCCGCGGAGTTTCGTAAGATCGCGATCGAGGCATTCGGTGAGTTCGCCCGGAAATCTTGATTGACAAAACAGCGGACTAGCCCTAATATCTTGGGGTAAGACGGCCCGCCGTCCGCAAAATCTAGTTAGAGCCGATAGGCCATGTTTGCCGGAACGCTCATTCAGTTCAATACGAAACTGAGTGGGCGTTTTTCGTTTGGGGAAATACATCGCAACGCGATCACATTTTATGCTGAAGATCTACGATTCGAAGGACCAAATACCGGAAGCCTTACTTGAACATTATAACCGCCGAGCGGATGGCAAATACGAGCCGATCGTCGAGGGGATCAACAGCATTGGCGGGCTGATCGAAAAGCGAGACGAGCTGCTTGAAAAGGTGAAAACTATCCCCGGACTGAAGACCCGGATCGGAGACCTCGAAGGGCTTGAGACGCTGCCGTCGGGGAAGGTTGCTGTCGACAAGGCGGAGTTTGAAACGTTGAAGGCCCAACACGAGGCTTACTCCGCTCTCGGCGAGATCGATGCGATCAAACCGAAGGTCGAAGGCTACGACGATCTGAGGTCAAAGGACGATAAGCGGGCGAAAGAAGAAGTTTACCGGACAGCCGCAAAGACCGCGGGCTATGACGAATCCAAGTTCATCAAGCTTGCCGGCGACGACAATATCGAGACGGTAATCAAGGCTGTCACCGAAAACGGCAAATCCGTTGAAAAGGTCTATGTAAAGACCAAAGACGACAAAGGGAAAGAGACCGAAACGGCGATCGATGATTACGTCAAGACATCTCCGAACTTCGCACCCTTCGCGGATTCACTCACAGTGAATTCAACTACAAACGGAACGAAAGTTATCCGTCAAGGACCCACAACCACGGCCACGCCGACGATCGAGACCGAGAAAGAAGCTATCCGTGCGAACGGAGCCTACGGCGCTTTGTAGAAAATTCAAAACAAATTTAGGAGTCCAATATGGCAGTCATTGCAAAATCCGGCACACCAAGCCTTTCGTCTGTCTTGCCGGGACAGGATAAAACTATTTCAGGGCTGCTCGCCGGTGAGGCAATCGCTGCCGGTGATGCTTGTTATATCGCATCCACGGGGCTTGTGATGAAATCAATCGGCACGTCAGCGAACGCCGCTGCGAAGGTTGACGGATTCGCGGCCTGTGACGCGCCGGTTGGCGAAGCGGTAACGCTCGTTTTCGATGTTAATTTCCGCTACGGAGCAGGGATGACACCCGGAGCGAGAATTTACCTGATGACGACCGCTGGGCTTATCAGTGACGCTGCCACGACCGGCGGCACTGCACCAATCGGATTTGTCGTTGATGCTACCCGCGTTCGGGTTTGGCAGAGCCGCTACTAAGCGAAGCAAAGGAGAATAAATAAATGGCTTACGGAACACTTTCATCGCTCGATACCCTTGCTGCTTCGCAACAGTCAATTGCGGCTTTTGGTGAGGACAATGCGTTCGATGCGATCGAGCTTGCACGACAGGCTCATAACGAGATCTTCCAAGAGATGGTCTCAGGGTTCGTGGAAATATCCACAGATCGGCAGCGTCGTTACGGCGGACAGACCGATATGACGATGGACGAAGTCGACGAATTCGGACGCGGGGACGCTCAGAAGATACCCGCGGGCGTAACGGTCGGCTTTCCGCTGCGTCTGTTCGATGTATCAGTTCAATGGACTCGCAAGTACATGCAGAACGCTAAAGTATCTGAGCTTGCGGCACAGTTCACCGCCGCAGAGACCGCTCATATCAAACGCCTTCAGCGTGAGGTCAAGCGGGCCGTGTTCACCTCCACCAACAGCACGTTTGTTGATCGACTGGTCGATAGCGTGTCGTTGGCCGTCAAGGCGTTCAACAACAACGATTCGGCGGAGATCCCTCCGGGTCCGAATGGCGAGGCCTTTGCCGGTTCGCACCAGCACTACATCGCCCGCGTTGGGGCGTTGGCGGCAACGGACATCACCGCTGTTATCGAGCTTGTTATCGAGCATCACAACACGGGCCAGGCGATGCTCTACATCAATAGAGCTCAAGAGGCTGCGGTTCGAGGGTTTACTTCGAACTTTACCCCGTATGTTGATGCACGCATCGTCCCCGGTTCCGGCGTGACCGTGGCCAGTGGACAGCTTGCACCGACAAACCTTTACAACCGTGCGATCGGAATCTTCGACGGCGCGGAAGTTTGGGTGAAGCCGTGGATCCCGGCGAACTATATGTTCGCATTCGTCCAAGGTGCCCCGAAACCGCTCGTCCTTCGCGAACGTACCGCTGGAAGCAGTGGCTTGATGATCGCGGCCGAGGACGAGGCGTATCCGCTGCGGGCGAAGACGCTCGAGGCAGAGTTCGGTGTCGGTGTCTGGACACGTACAAACGGAGCTGTTCTGTACGTTGGCGGCACCAGCTACGTGATCCCGACGGTCACGTAAAACGCATGATATATCGGGCTTGAGTTGCAAGGCTCAAGCCCGATCCTTCCAAAGTTTTGTTGAGGTAATCCGATGAACAAAGAAAAAGAAACTGCTGATGCAGCACCAGTCGAGTCTGTTCCGGTGCGTCCCGAAGAGCCGAACGGTGCTCGATTTGTGCGTGGCGAAGAGGTAGTTGACGCGAATGGCGTCGTGGTCGAAGGACTCTCCGTTAAAGACGGCGAGATCGTCGGCAAGGAAAAGAATTAGCAACGAATGCCCGAGCCGGTACCAACCCCTACAGCCTCACAGATCGTGACTGTTGCTGAGATAGCGATGGTCACGGTCGCTCTCGTTATAACGGCGATCGCGGCCGATTCGGATCAGGACATCTCGGACGCGAAATGGGCGAAGACGCTCACCGATATCGCTCTTTGGGACGGCGGTGTTTCGACGGATGCGGGCGATGTGAAGCGGGTTGACGTGATCGAGTTCTTTGAAGGCTCGAACGTGAACGCGAGGCTTAATATCCGCAATCGGATTCGTGCGCGTTACGGATTCGACCTGCTCACCACCGACCTCGGGAGCGTGCTGGTCCAAGGTTACGCAGCTGTCACTGTGGAAGCAGATTGGTAGAGAGACGATGAATGAACCGAGACGCGATCATCCGGAAAGCGAAGGGAGCCTTTGGCAAGGTGCAGGGCTTGATGCCCGGGTATCGAATGTTCCTGCTCAAGCGAGAGTCGCATTCGAAGGTCTTTGAAAGTGTCGCCGAGATCACGGTGCCGTTCTGGTCGAAGTGGAATTCGTTTCGTGAGCAGACGCGGTTCATGTGGGCGGATGAGGCGGCTGAATGGACAGATCTTGTCGCGCAGTCGTCGCACGTTGGATATGGCGTTCCGGATACGGACTCGCTGATCCATGCATACGTCATCAGCTACGACGCCCGCGATCGGGTCGAGCCGAATGCAGCGAACCTCTTCTGGAAGCTTTACGGGACGCGGGAGCCCGACGAAACGTTCGAGGTGCCGGGTGATGTCTAGAAAGTCTGGGAAGTCTGGGAAGAGATGAGAGTTGTTATCGAGCTAAATGCCAGGATCCACGACAAGCGTGAGCGGGCTCGGGTTCTTGGGCGGGTCCCGGGTGAGGCGGCGAAGCGGCATAAGGTCCGGACGCGGCGGAAGATGATCGACGGGCCGCATACGGGGAATCTGTATGACCGGAAAGGCGGAGCGGGGTTCTCGCGATCGCATCAGGCATCGGCAAGAGGACAGCGACCGTCACCGGATACGTTCACGCTCGTTAATGCCGTTACGGATGAACGCACCGGGGAGATGTCGGCACGCGTGTTTATCGCGGAGAAGATCAACCCGCGGAATGGGGCGAACGCGAGCGAGTATGCCGAGATCCTTCAGTTTCACCTGGGACGTCCGATCATGACCGGCGGTGACGCGATCGACGGCGATCGGATACAGAACAAATTGGCGGAGAAGGCGATCCAGGAGCTGCTTTGATAAATGATCACACCGGAACAGGAACTGACGGTACGAAGGGCTCTCGCGACAAAGATCGCGACGGCCGTTTCGGGTTCCGGGTTCGAGGTGATGCCGTCGCCGGTACTGTTCGGCGGTCTTGAGGATTACTGGGCGGTTGTCGATCCGAAAGTGACGCAGAAGCTTATCGAGACGACGGCGGTGAAGGTGATAACGATATCGTTCCTCGGGTTTGCCGACGATCCGACCGAGGGCAGCGATCACAGCCCGCTGACGCGGTTCCAGTACGGGTTTAACATCTTTCGGCGATACAGCTATCTGCGGGCCGATCAGACCGCGACGCCCGATGATTTTGACAAGAAACTCCTCGTCTCCCACTCCGAGTTCATGGCGGCGGTCCTGAATCTGAAGGCGGCGTTTCAGGGGAAGAATAACCTGGCCGAGCTGACCGGCGATGATTTCGCGATCAAGCGAACGACGAGCCTGCAGCAGGCGGACGAGGTTGAGGACAGGGAAGAGTGTTTGTATGTTCCGGGAGTTTTCGGACACCAGGTCCGCCTTGATGAAACGGTCGAGCTGATGTTGGTGGATTGCTAGGCAGGGGTAAAAGCTATGGAAAACATGCGAAAAAATATGCAGACGGCGGACACCGCCCCGGAGCCTGAGAAGGATCGCAACATCATCTACGTCGGCAAGGGCGACCCGGCAACGGCCTATCACGGAGCGTTCCGGGTCGATCTGCCGGACGCCGAGACGCAGAGGCGGGGCTTCTATCATCCGCAGGCACGACAGATCATCCAGCAGCTTCCGAGCAAGTATAAGAAGTTCATCCGCAAAGGAGATTAAGCAATCATGGCCAATACAGTTAAGTTTCTCGACGACCGCTTTTTCGCAATCTCCGGGATCGGAAAGATCCAAGCGGACAAAGATACGCCGCTTGCGGACGAGGATATCGACACGCGCTTGAAATGCAGCGTCTCGATCGAAACAAATACCGAGGCGGATGTCGATCGCGATTGCGAAGACGTCGACCGAACGGGTGAGAAGATCAAGACCGAGTACTGTCGGATCCGTCTGGTGTTTCGGACGATCACGGCGCAGCTCGAAGCTCTGTTCACGGCCTTGTATCTTGGCACCGCGGCGGCACCGACCGGATCGGCCCAGAATGAGGTCCAGACGATCTCACGCACGGGAACGGTCAGCTCCGGGTTCTTTACCCTCGCACTGGCGCTTGAGGGCCGCACGGCTACGACCAAGCCGATCGCTTACGATGCAACAGCTACAGAGATCGAGGAAGCTTTAACAGCCGCTCGGATGAAATGGATCCAGCCGGGCGACGTGTCGATCTCCGGCGGTACCAAACAAGTCGAGACGGCAACCGCGGCGGGCAACATCTCGACATCGGGAAATCTGACGGTAACGGTTACCGCCGCCGGCATGACCAACTCGCCGAAGGCCGTGAGCGTTGCCGTGCTCGATACCGACGACACCGGTTCGCAGATCGCGACGAAGATCCGTGCGGCCCTTGCTGCAGATGTCGATGTATCGGCCTTCTTCGATGTATCCGGTGCATCTGACGCAATAATTCTTACCGCAAAAGCCGCAGCCGCGAACGACGCGACCATCAACATAGCCCTGGCGAACGGAACATCTGTCGGCCTGACCGATGCTTTAACCTCGGCGAATACGACCGCCGGCGTTGCGTCTGAATCATGGCTTGGGATGGTCGTCACCTTCCAGAATCGCCTCGGCAATATGAACGTGCCGCTGCTTACGGTCAACAATGCTCCTGCTGGGGTAGCCGCTATCGGCGGCGGTGGATCGGTCGGAGCGGTCGAGACGACGGCCGGATCGAACTACTTTCACGCTCTCAGCCGCTCGGTCTCGCGTCAGAAGGTTCATACGGGATTCGCCCTCGGATACATCGAAGGTTCGATCGATCCCGACAAGTATTCCGGATTTGTTTGCGAGAGCATCACGCCTTCGGTTGCACGTCGGCAGAAGGTGGGCTTTGAGGTTTCGTTCCTCGGTCCCAACGAGCCGGAAACGATGATCGATTACGTGATCCCGGATTGCGAGAATCCGACCGGGCAGGAATCGGAAGACTGCAAGGTACTTATCAACGGCAATTGGGAAACGTCAGACGTTTCGACGTTGTCGGCACCGTTCAACGATAACGTTCCGCTGGACGATTCTGCATACGGATTCGACGGGATCAGCCCTGATCTTTTCGCTCGGGCGAAGCAGGTCGATTACGATGTGACCTCGCAGATCTTCGCTATCGAGAGCGATCCGATATCGGTGCTTGCGAAGAATCGGCGGACGCAGGTTCCGGTCGATGCGAA
>JBDSLC010000125.1:0-5007 GCA_039916585.1 Pyrinomonadaceae bacterium
GGCTTTAGGATCAAATCGCTAGCGCCCGAAACCTACGGTAGGGCGATCCGAACGCTTGAGCTGTTTCTGGGGACATTGCTTGATCAAACGGATCGAAAACTGCCGGACGGGTTCGTCGTTACGTTGCCAAAGGTCACTAACGCAAAGCAAGTAAAGGACTTAGCTCGACGGCTAAGGAAGATCGAGAAGGATCGCAAGATCGCAAAGGACGCGATCGGCATCGAACTGATGATCGAGACGGCGGAGGCGATCTTTGACAAGCGGGGACGTGTCGCAATTTCTGCCGTCGTCAAGGCATCTCGCGGGCGATGCAGCTCGGTTCACTTCGGAGCGTACGACTACACGGCGGCACTCGGAATATCGGCGTCATTCCAGGATATTCGTCACCCCGCCTGTTCCTTTGCGAGGTCGGTGATCCAGACAGCTTGTGCCGGGTCGGGCGTGCGGGTGGTGGATTCGGTTACAACGCTGATGCCCGTTCCCGTTCACCGGGACGAGACTCTGACTGAGACCCAACGGGCAGAAAATCTGCGGTCGGTGCACGCGGGTTGGTTCAGGCATTTTCAGAACATTTCGGCGTCGATGGCGGACGGTTTCTATCAGAGCTGGGATCTGCATCCGAACCAGTTGGTGGCGAGATATGCGGCGGTTTATGCGTTTTTTCTCACTGAAATGGAGGCCCAGGCCGCTCGGCTGAAGGCGTTTCTTGCTAAGGCAACGCAGGCCGGTTTGACTGGAAATACGTTCGACGATGCGGCGTCGGCACAAGGGCTGATAAATTTCTTCAAGCTAGGTTGGGGCTGCGGTGCTTTCAGCGACGAAGACTTGAGGACCGCGACTGGCCTGTCGCCGGACAACCTAAGTTCAAGCTTTGCAGAACTTACCGCTCAGAGGCTGGTGAAACGACCCGCTTCTGCTCCCCGGAAGGTGTCGCACCCACCCGATCGTGCAACTGGAAACGATTCTTGAGTTGTTGGAACGCATTTATTGATCAACAGTCACGCCCTTTTCGACACCAGGTTGCGGAGTATTTCGAGCCAGTTGCGCGCTTTTTTCTACTTGAGGGCCCGCGCAAATGCCTGCAATAGGTGCTTTTGCCGAACGCACGTCAGTCGCCACAGATACCGGCAAGGATGCCTATTATAACGCTAAGAAAGCCGCCGCATAATACCTGCGACGGCGTTCTGCTTTCGAAGTTGAAGTAAATCTTAGTTGTTCGCGGCTTCCGACTTTCCGCAATGAGCCTGAAATGCGCCCAAAAGTGCTTCGGCGATCATCTGCGGCGGGCGGCCTTCCAGGTCGCGTCGCTCGAACATTTGGACGAGTTGGCCGTTCTTGATGAAGCCGATCGACGGCGAGGAGGGCTGGTAGCCGGTGAAATAGTTGCGAGCGACGTCGGTGGCGTCGATGTCGGCGCCGGCGAAAACGGTGATCGTCTTGTCGGGTTTGGCTTCGGCGTGTTCCAGTGCCATCGCTATTCCCGGCCGGACTCCACCGGCGGCGCATCCGCAGACCGAATTTACGACGACCATCAAGGTTCCGTCCGTGTTCTCGACGGCTTCTTTTACCGCTTCAGGCGTTTTGGTTTCTTCAAAACCGAGATTTGCGAGCTCGGCCCGCATCCCGTGGATCATGATTTCCGGATATGGCATATATAATTTCCTCTCGATTTTCTATAACTTTCGGCCAAGCCTAATCCTGACCTTTTTTTCAAGTATCGGCTAATCGGAAGAGTTCGTCAAGCATCTCAGCGGTTTGCAGGTGCGGTCTTATTTCCCTAAACTCAGCTTTTAACCGCCGAAAATGAACATCGAAACCGAGAAAAAGTACCGGCTGAGCCCGAAACGCCTGGACGAGATCACGAACAGGCTGCACGAGGTCGGAGCCGAGTTTCGCAAAGAGGTCTTCGAAGTAAATTATCAGCACCGCGGCGGCGACATGGACGAACGCGGGGCAACGCTCCGGCTGCGAAAAATCGGCGATTTTACGGTTCTTACTTACAAGGAAAAGATCAAGACTGTCGACGGAACAAAGCAGCGGGTTGAATACGAAACGTCGGTCGCGGATGTCGACGCGATGGAGAATATCATCGAGCGTCTGGGATACAAGCTGACCGCGGTTTATGAGAAGCGCCGGAAATATTGGGATCTAGGTGATGTCGAGGTCGTGCTCGACGAACTACCGTTTGGACAGTTCATGGAGCTTGAGGGAACGTCGGAAGATATCGAAAAGGTGGAAGGCCTTCTCAAACTGAAAGAGGCAGAATTTGAACCGCGCGGATATCCGCGGCTGACGATCAAATACGGCAAGGTCATCGATGGAATCGCGACGGCGAAGTTCGAGCGAAAAACCTCGGCTTAGGCGAGAATGTCTGTCCCTACGAAATAGAGTTGAGCGTCGAACGGCGTGGATCCGTTAGGCACCTTCTCGTAAGTTCCATCCGACTTCAGGTCGCGGGCGTTCACCGTGTCCTTTAAATAGGAACCCAACACTTCATCACGTAAATAGTCGCGGATCTCAGCATCCAGGATCGGCACCACGACCTCAACACGACGGTCGAGATTTCGCTGCATCCAGTCCGCACTTCCCACATATATCTCCTCACCTTCATCTCCGTTCGCGAAATATAAGATGCGGCTGTGTTCGAGGAATCGTCCGACGACCGACCGAACGCGAATATTTTCCGACAGCCCCGCAACTCCGGGGCGGAGGGCACACACGCCGCGGATGATAAGGTCGATCTCAACACCGGATGCGGAGGCGGCGTAAAGTTCTTCGATAAGATCAGTGTCTGTGAGGCTGTTCGTTTTTACGATGACCTTCGCCGGCTTCCCTGCCGCGGCGTTTTCCGATTCGCGGCGGATCAGGTCGATCAGGCGTTCCCGCAAGTTTACCGGAGCGACGATCAGCCTCTCGTAATCCGTCTGCTGCGAGTAGCCGGTAAGGAAATTAAACAGGCTCGTAGCGTCATCGCCAATGGCTTCGTCGGCGGTTAGCAGGCCGATATCCGTGTATTGTCGTGCGGTGGAAGGATTGTAGTTACCCGTCGCGAGGTGGACGTATCTTGCCAGGTGATCGCCTTCACGGCGGATGACAAGAAGCACCTTCGAGTGCGTCTTCAGCGAACTGATGCCGTAGACGACGTGTACGCCTTCGTTCTCAAGCTGTCGTGCCCATTCGATATTGTTCTCTTCGTCGAACCGCGCTTTCAGCTCGACGAGGGCGGTGACCTGTTTGCCCATCTGGCTCGCACGGATCAGCGAACGCACGATCGGGGAATCTTTCCCGGTGCGATACAGGCAGATCTTGATAGCCTGCACACGCGGATCTTCGGCAGCTTGGGCAATGAAATCGGTGACGGCGGAAAACGCCGTGTAAGGATGATGAAGCAAAATATCCTGCTTCTTGAGCGTCTCGAAAATATTCTTCTTTTCGAGCAAGGCCGCCGGATGGACCAGCGTCATCGGTTTATCTTTTAGCGCCGGCTGATCGAGCGAATAAAGCTGCATGAGGTCGGAGATATCGACGAACCCGTCGATCTTGTAGATGTCGTCATCGGTCAAGCCGATCCCGGTTCCGAGCAATTTCAGCATCTTATCGGGCATCGAGCCATCAACCTCGAGTCGCACCGGAAACCGGAATCTGCGCCGCTGCAGTTCTGTTTCAAGAGTCCGCATCAGATCGCCCGCCTCGTCTTCGCGTATCTCTATATCCGCATCCCGCGTGACGCGAAACAGAAAGCCTTCGCTGACCTTCATGTTCGGAAACAGGTGATGGGCGTTAGCAGCGATGACCTCTTCGAGCAGTGCGAACCGCTTGCCGTCAATTGGGATGAGACGCGTAACCGTGGGAGGTAGTTTGATACGTGCAAATCGCTTTTGGCGGAAAAGATGCTTGAGATTCTTCTGCGTGACGGTTCGATTCGGCTCGATAAAGAGTCCCAGATTCAGGCTGAGGTTCGAGATATAGGGAAACGGATGGCTCGAATCGACCGACTGCGGCGTCAAGATAGGGAAGATGTTGTCGCGGAAATATTTATCAAGCTTCTTCTTCTCTTTCGCGTTGAGAAACTTGTAGGCCTCCACCGTGATCCCAGCCTTTTGTAGTTCAGGAAACACAACGTTTGCCAGATAATCCGCCTGCTTCATCAGCATCGGCCGCAACCGCTCGCGGATCTGCTTTAGCTGCTCGGTCGGCGAAAGGCCATCGGGCGAGAGTTCGCCGACGCCCTCTTCGACCTGTTCCTTTATCCCCGAGACGCGGATCATAAAGAACTCGTCTAGGTTCGACGAGAAGATCGAGAGAAACTTCAGCCGCTCGAGAACGGGCAGATCTTCGACCATCGCCTCCTCAAGCACGCGCCGGTCAAACTCGAGCCACGAGACCTCACGATTAAATAGACGCGGGATCGGTGCGGAGGCTGTTGTCTGCTTTGGCGTTGCGGGCTTTCGCGGCTTTCGCTTTGCGGGCATCGGAGGTGTTTGGACCATAGGTGACGCCTTTAGTATAAAAGACAGCGTCGCTGGCCCATATTAAATCTATGTTACGGATTTATCGTAACTTTTGCACCAACGGGAATCGCGTTAAACAGGTCGGTCATTTGATCATTGTCGAGCGCGACGCATCCGTCGGTCCAGTCAGACGCGGTTCCGCCGCCATGGATGTAGATCTCGCCGCCGAGCTTGGTTTTTTGAAAGGGCATTCGCTGTTCCGCGATCGCGGCGAGGATCTCGTCGTGTTCGGCTTGTGAGATGAGGGTGTTTTTCAGTCCGCGTTCCGCATCTTCCTTGCCCGGATAGCTGACTCCCAGCGAGAGGTGAAACCGGCTCTCAGGATTCTTTGTAAAAACGTAGAAATCGCCCTCAGGCGTGCGGCCATCCCCCTCGATCTCTTTGTCGCCCTTGGGGTCGAACCCGAGCACTATTTTGTACGACTTGATCCGTTTTTCGCCGGAGAAGACGGTGAGCGTTCGTTTGCTCTTGCTGATCACGAGTCTAGGTTCTTTCA
>JBDSLC010000126.1:0-3188 GCA_039916585.1 Pyrinomonadaceae bacterium
AATCCGCTTGCGATGGAGGTCCACGCGGACTCGTCGAAAGGAGAATTCTGCGAACGCCATGGACTGGACCCTTCTCGACCCGTTATTTCGTTGTTGCCCGGAAGCCGCGGAGCCGAGATATCGCGGATCCTTACGCCGCTGATCGAAACCGCCACGCTTATGTTAGCGACCCGGCCGGCATTGCAGTTCGTTGTAGCCCTGCCAAAAGGGAAGTTGTCGAAAAAGATCAAAGCTCCTGAAAATGTTCGCTGGGTCGAGGGAGAGACATTCGACGCGCTGAACGCATCCGATGCTGCAGCGATCACGAGCGGTACGGCGACGCTTGAGGCTGGGATCATAGGGACGCCGATGGCTATTGTTTATAAGACTTCAGCGATCAACTACAAACTCCTTCGTCCGCTGATCGATGTCGAGCATTTTGGGTTGATCAATCTGATTGCAGGCAAGCGGATTGCGGCAGAGTTGATCCAGGATGACTTCACACCCGTGACCCTCTCGGCCGAACTTTTCCGTCTGCTCGAACCGGCCACGAACGCCGCTACCCGAACCGAACTTGCTGCTGCAGTCGATAGACTCGGCCACGGCGGGGCGTCGAAGCGGGCAGCCGAGGCAATACTGAGACTGATGTAGTGCCGACTCGGACACTTGGATGTGGCTCTACGAAATGGCTCGATCGAATAACCCCGACTACAATCCATTCCGCGACGCTTTACTGATCAGATAGTCGAGTCGTGCTTTTCGGCCCGGTGTCACGCAAGAAGAGCGTTTGGAAATCCGGGTCTTTCGCCTCTGCAACGCGCATCTCGGCAGTTTGAAACGCGCTCGTTTTCGAAATAATCGCCGATCACCGTAGGTGTCGGGTCTGCCGGAGTTTTATGCTGTCGTCAGCCGGAGTTCTCGTCGGATTCGCGCTCGGGGGCACCGGCGTTTGGGTCGTTTCTGGCGGCATTGGTGGCGTCGGCGGTTTCGGAGAAGGTCGGAGCGTCGGCGTGCGAATCTTTTTTTTCCGTTCGTCCTTCCTGTTCTGTGACTTCCGTGGTTCTGCCTTTGAAAACCGTAACCACAGATCAAGACGAACCAGAACCGAACGACACAGAAGTGGGGTGGTCAAAAAGAGGTCGGCATCTTGACAAAGGGTTGCACAGATGGTACAGATATGCGTATATGGGAAAATTCAAATGGCAAGAGTTTGAAACGGGCCCGGCGGTACAGAATTCGAGTAGGATCTACGCGACGATAAATCAGCGCGGCAACATCTATCTGAACGAGCGGGCGATGAAGGAGATGGGCGAGCCTGAAGTTGTGGTGCTGATGTACGACAACTATCACCAGACGATCGGCGTGAAGGCTTCGACCTTGGAAAAGCGGAACGCGTTTAAGCCGAAGAGAAAGGACAAACGCGTCGGGGGGCGAGTTCTATACGCCGCGAATTTCTGCCGCCACTTCCGCATCCGGCCCAAGCAAACCCTCGCCTTCATCCGCGCCCGAGTCGAACCCGACGGCGTGCTTGTTTTAGGGATGCAAGACACTATGCCCGCGGGGAAGAAGTGAGGCTATTTTCAAACAGGATGAACAGGATAGGCAGAATGTTTCTGAATATTGAGCAGAACCATCCTGTCTGCCCCTGTTAAGGTCACTCGGGCTGTGCGGGGACGCGGCAGCGTGAAAGGATGAAGGCTAGATAGAGGCCGAGGACGATATCGATCGAGGAACAGAATCCGAGCCAAAAGCCTGGAACCCCCGCGTTGTGAATTAAGTAGCCGTGAAACACATCAAAGATGCCGTGGCCTATAATTCCAGCGGCGGTGAGCCAAAGAGTCCACCTAAAACCGGCGATCGCAAGGGCGACGAAGATCGAACCAGCGGCCAGCTCGGCGTATAGCGATTCGGTCGAGCCGCCCATGACCGCGAAGAGCACGTAGTAAGCCGCGATGACGATGAGCGTTGCCGGATAGAGCGCCCGGTCTCGATCCATCCCGAGCCCCGAAGTCAGCAACCCGATCACAATTCCGAGCACTACGCCGATGAAATATTCCATTTACGTGTCCTCGCCTTACCCGAGAAATTGTGTGGAAATGAATCCCCAGAGTATGACCGACAGCCCGACGATCTCTCCGATCGTGAGGAAATAGACATACCACGTTGTCGAAAAGTTACGGTGGCGGAAGAGGTTGTCGGTCCTATTAATGAAGCCGTGTGTGAAGTAGCCGGCGATCGTAACGCTCATAAACACGAACAGCAAACCGGCCGCCGTGAGTTGAACGGCGACAGAGTAGGGGCTGGATTCCAACAGCTTTGCGATCACGAGCATCGCGAAACTGTAGAGAAAAGCCGCTCGATGGGCGATGTCAATATAGGCCGGAGCCATGTGATCGTCGCTCTTTAACATCCGCTGATGTTTGACGATGCCGACAAGCATTCCGGCCAACAGAAAGAGGCCGGACCACAGAAGTGTGACCTTTATTGCAAGATTCATTTTTTGGACCTTCGAAGGGCGAACTTAATGGAAGAACTGTAGGCAAGATAATCCAGAAACGTGTTTTGTACAATCCCGACGGCGTCTGGTCTTGGGCTTGCCCATAAGATGAGCGGTAAGGCTGCGCCTTACCGAAGAAGTGTATTGAATTAGAAGGGCTTGTCGGTCGCCCTAGCGACCGACAAGCCCTCGCATTTCTTGGTCGAAGTCGGAAGGGCTGAGCGCTTCCGCTTATCATGGCGGCAAGCCGCGAAAGTCAGTCGGTCGAGCTGCCCTTTTTCAATTCTTTCACATCATTTCTTAGCCGTTCCAATCCTTTGACCATGGCGTTTTGGCGTTTGTATTCGTCGAGGGGTTGGATGGGTGTGCCCCACCAGACGCCGGGGCGGACTATTTTGCCGGGGAGGACGCCGGCTTGCGAGCCGATGACGGCGCCGCTCTTTACCGTGACGTGATCGCCGAAGCCGACCTGGCCTCCGATTACGCAGTCGTCCTCGATCGTGACGCTGCCCGAGATGCCAGTTTGGGCAGCGATGACGCAGCGTTTGCCGATCGAAACGTTGTGGCCGACCTGGACTAGGTTGTCGATCTTGGTGCCTTCGCCGATTCGCGTCTCGCCGAGCGCTCCGCGGTCGATGCAGGTGTTGGCTCCGATCTCAACGTTGTCTTCGATGACGACGGTGCCGATCTGAGGGAATTTGATGTACTCTCC
>JBDSLC010000127.1:0-5214 GCA_039916585.1 Pyrinomonadaceae bacterium
CGTCATCAAGCAAATCGCTCTTCACGACCTTCGACGCAAGCAAGCGATCAGCCGCGGCGACGCGAAATTGGCAGAATTTTCTGGTCAACTCCGGACGGCTCAGCCAATCGTCCAACACTGTTCCCAGTGTTACGTTCTCCGGCGCGGTTTACGTTTCTTCGATGCCGAGCAACGCCAAGCTCATCTTCTCGCACGAATCAGCCCCGATGCGCGAGATCGTGAAGGCGATGATGTGCTACTCGAACAATTTCCTGGCCGAACGCCTTGGGGACCTCGTCGGCGGCCCTTTCGCCGTATCGCGGATCGTTCAGCAAAACACTGGGACTCAGCCCGCAGAATTCTATCTCGCAACGTCCAGCGGCCTCGGCATCAATCGAGTAACTCCGAACGCGATGATGAAACTGCTCCGCGTTCTCCGCAACGACCTAGCTCGATATCGTATGACTTTTACCGACATCATGCCGGTTGCGGGTGTCGATAAAGGTACGCTCGAAGGCCGCTTCGACAGCGATTTTTCGACCGGAAGCGTCGTCGGCAAGACCGGCACGCTCGGCCAGACCGATAACGGCGTCAGTGCCCTTTCCGGCGAGGTCAATACCCGCGGCGGCAGATTACTCTTTGTAATCTTTAATCAACGCGGTAACGTCTCACGTTTCCGTGCTTTCCAGAATCTCTACGTATCGACGATCCAAGGCCAGTTCGGCGGCGCCGCCCCGATCAGCTATAGCCCGATATCGCTGGATTATCGACTGTCGAAAACCAAGTTCTCCTACCCGGTCGGCAGCAGCGTCGGAACGGAATGATGTTTGAAATATCTTGAATGAATGCCGCTCAGATCTGGGCGGTTTTTACTTTTATGCCTGCTTGTACGACTCGCGCAGATGGTGCAAACTCTTGGTTTGGATAAGCCATCCCGATGAGCGAGATCGAAAAAGAGCCGATCGAGGCAGAACAACCCGAGGCCCTAGCCGAGCCGATCCCCGACGAAGCAGTCATCGAGGAAAAGCCTGCGTCGAAACAACAAAGCGTCGCCCGCTCCGCGGGGATCGTATCGATCGCAGTGATGTTCTCGAGAGTTCTCGGCCTGGTTCGCGAACAAGTCTTTGCCTACTACTTCGGAGCCGGATTTCTGAACGATGCTTTTCAACTCGCATTCCGGATCCCAAACGTACTCCGCGACCTGTTCGCCGAAGGAGCTCTCTCCGCCGCATTCGTAAAAGTCTTTACCGATTACCAGATCAACAAAAGCGAGAAAGAAGCGTGGCGGCTTGCGAGCCTGGTATTGAATGGCCTTGCAGTCATCCTCAGTGGGATAACGATTCTGGGCATCGTCTTCTCCAAGCAGTTCGTCGACCTGATCGCGGATGGATTCTCCCCGGAAAAGGCGGCTCTCGCCACGACGCTGACGCAGATAATGTTCCCGTTCATTTTGCTCGTGGCGCTGGCGGCGGTCGCAATGGGAGTGCTGAATACGAAGGGGATCTTCGGCGTTCCGGCTTCGGCTTCGACAGTGTTCAACGTCTGCTCGATCGTTTTCGGCCTCGCCGTGGCCTACTGGTTGAGCGGTGGCAGTTGGGTTAGGTCGATCGACAAGAACTTGGTCCCCGATAGCGCAGCTCAATGGGCGATCATCGGTATGGCCATCGGCACACTGATCGGCGGAGCGGCTCAGTTCTTGATGCAGGTTCCGTCGCTGATCAAGGTCGGATTTCGTTTCATCCCTGAGCTGAGTTTTACCGACCCCGGCGTGAAACGGGTGATGGCATTGATGGGCCCGGCGATCATCGGAACATCTGCGGTTCAGGTAAATGTTCTTGTAAACACGTTCTTTGTTTCCGGCATCGACGGCGGTATTTCATGGCTGGGCTATGCTTTCCGGCTGATGCAGTTCCCTATCGGACTGTTCGGCGTCGCGGTCGGAACTGCATCGGTACCGGTCCTCTCTCGAATGGCGAGCCAGGGACGGATGGAAGACTTTCGGAACACGCTTTCGTCGTCGATCAGCCTCGTCTTCCTGATGACACTGCCGTCGGCTTGCGGGTTGATCGTGCTCGGCGAGCCGATCATCCGCCTCCTCTATTCGCACGGCGGAGCGTTTCATGAATCCGACGTCCCCATGACGGCTTGGGCCCTTAGCGGCTACGCGATCGGGTTAACAGGCTACGCAGCGATCAAGGTTCTCTCGCCGGCGTTTTATGCGCTTGACGACGCGAAGACCCCGATGATGATCGCTCTTGTATCGATCGTTGTGAATGTCGTCGCCTCTTACTTTCTGATGAAAGTTTTGACCGGAGTACTCGTAACGGACATCTCGCCGAGCGGCATCGGCCATGTGGGCGTCGCCCTCGCAACGTCTTGCGTCGCCCTCGTCAACTTCTTCGCCCTTGCTTGGTTCATGCGCGGAAAGATAAAGCGCCTTAACGGGCGCGAGATCTTTGCCTCCTTCATCAAGATCGCCATCGCGTCGGCGGTGATGTCTGTAGTTGCATATTTCAGCTTCCACTATCTTACCGAGCAGTTTCCGGTAAAACATTTTTCGACGAAACTCGTTGAGACATTCGTGCCAATCGGTCTTGCGGGAATCGCGTTCGTCATATCGGCGAAGATCCTGAGAGTGAGCGAGTTAGAGAAACTATTCGCCTCGTTGACGAGAAAACTTGGCAGGGGTTCGCGAGCATGATCAGACATTTCAATGGGATCCAACCCAGGATTCACGATTCGGCTTTTGTCACAGACGACGCGATCATTGTAGGTGACGTCGAGATCGGTGAGGATTCGAGCGTTTGGTACGGGTCTGTTCTTCGCGGTGATGTGAATTACATCCGCATCGGGGCGCGGACGAACATTCAGGATCAGACCATCATCCACGTCAGTTCGAAAGGGTTGCCGACCATCGTTGAGGACGAGGTTACTGTCGGTCATCGGGTCACACTGCACGCGTGCCATGTCGAACGCGGATGCCTGATCGGGATCGGCGCGATATTGATGGACGGTGTTCGCGTCGGCGCCAACTCGCTAATCGGGGCCGGTTCTCTGCTGACTCCCGGAACTCAGATCCCGCCACGCTCGCTTGTTATCGGCTCGCCTGCCAGAGTTAAACGCGAGTTGACAGCAGAGGAGTTGACGTCGCTGGAACAGTCGTGGAAGAACTACGTTGAGTTGAAGCATCATTATCGTTGATCTTGTCGTGATTCGCTTCCTTTGCTCCATGCCATCGCATCTATGCGGTAAACTACCTCCTTATGTCCAAGACTAACCCAGCCCGCGGGATGCGTGATTTTCTACCCGCCGACGTACGCAAACGCAATTACGTCATCAACATCATCAAGGAAGTATACGAATCCTACGGGTTTGAGCCGCTTGAGACAGCCGCCGTCGAGAACCTCGACACATTGATGGGTAAATACGGGGAAGAAGGCAATCAGCTGATTTTTCGCATCCTCAAGCGTGGTGAGAAGTTAGATATCGATACGGCGAAGTCTCAGAACGACCTATCCGATCTTGCGTTGAGATATGACCTGACGGTCCCCCTCGCCCGCGTCGTGGCAAACAACAAGAACGACCTCCCGAAGTTTTTCAAACGCTACCAGATCCAGCCGGTATGGCGCGCGGACCGGCCGGCTCGCGGGCGATTTCGAGAGTTTTATCAGTGCGATGTAGATGCGATAGGGTCGGCTTCAATGGCGGTGGAGGGCGAACTGATATCGGCAGTAAGTACGATCTTGAAGCGGCTCGGATTCGACGATTTTGTTGTTCGACTCAACCACCGCAAGGTTCTGGCAGATATTCTCGATACTGCTGACATTCCTTCTAATTTGCAAAGCGAGGCGCTCGTGGCGATCGACAAGCTCGACAAGATAGGCCCTGATGGCGTCGCCGCGGAGTTGGCTCAACGCGGTATTTCAGAAAATGCGTCAGCGATGCTGCTGGAGATCTTCGAGCATACTGAGAAAATAATCGGCGAAGGGAAAGATGTAAATCGAACCATCGTCAGCAACCTGATCAACATCGTCAGCAACGAGGTCTTGACTGAGATCGGACAGGTCTTGAGATTCGCCGACGGGTGCCCGGTGCAGCTCGATCCGAGCCTTGCACGGGGTCTTTCTTATTACACTGGCGCAATAATCGAAGTAAATGTGCCCGATCTGCCGGGCAGTCTAGCAGGAGGCGGTCGATACGACGGGCTGATCGGGATGTTCGGCAAGGAACAGATTCCGGCGTGCGGCGTATCGTTGGGATTGGAGCGGATCCTTGTCGTGATGGACGAACGAGGGATGTTCCCGCCCGAGATCGCGCAATCGACACCGGCCGATGTATTGGTCACGATCTGGAGCGAAGAAACCATCGACGAGTCTCTAAAGCTAGCCAATGAACTCCGACAGGAAGGACTTCGTGTAACGGTATATCCGGAAGCGGACAAATTCGGGAAGCAGCTGAAATATGCGGACTCGATTCGCGTGCCTTACGTCTGTGTCGTGGGCGAAAGCGAGATGGACAAAGGCAAGGTAACGCTCAAGGATATGCGAAGCGGCGAACAGCGGTCGCTTCCGCGGAAAGAGCTCGCATCGGGGATTAGGAGATGAAGCTTAGCGAACTCAGCATTGCTGTCTTGTTCTTGTTTGTTTTGTTGTGTTCCCGAGCGGAAGCGCAGACCGCAATCATATCGAAAGACCTGCCAAACTTTTACAAAGTCAACGATGTACTTTACCGAGGCGGCCAACCCCAGACCGCGGGAATCGCGGACCTCAAGAGACTTGGCATTGCAACTGTTATCAGTCTGCGCTCCAGTGACGAACACTCGCTTAAGGAACGCGCTCGTTTCGAATCAGTCGGGATCCGGTTCATTAGCCTCCCTCTAAACAATTGGAAACGACCGGAGGTCGAGGAGATCGACGCGATCATCGCACAAATTGCAACGGTCGCGAACCAGCCGGTTTTCGTTCACTGCAAGCGAGGAGGAGATAGGACCGGGACAGTGATCGCAGTCTATCGAATGGTCCATGATCGCTGGGACGCCAAGCGGGCCCGCGACGAGGCGGAGGAGTTCGGTATCGGCTGGTGGCAATTCGGAATGCGTGATTTTATAGACGATTATTATCGCGATCGAATACATACGAGGTCTTTGAAATAGCTCGCAAGATCCGCTAATGCATCGAAAGCTTGAACCAAAACTTCTCTCCGTCCTGAAAGAAGGCTATACGTTCAAGCAGTTTC
>JBDSLC010000128.1:0-3509 GCA_039916585.1 Pyrinomonadaceae bacterium
AACCGCGACGACAACCGCGAGTAACGCTACGGCAATTGCCGCGCCCGTCTTATGCCGTTTTATTTCTGTAGCGATATATTCCGCGCTTGAACTCTTAAGGATCGGCGTTGTTTCGCCCCGCTTGACAGCCTGTTTTTGCGTAAAGGTCTGCGTCGGCTGCTCGCTCGCGAATGCCGCACCTCCCGATTCCGACAGGATGGCGGTCGCCGGTTCTTCATCGGACAGGCCATAAACAAGAGCAGTCCCGTCCGCCAGACAGAAACTCAGCGTGTCGTCGTGATAATCCCGCCTGCATTCAGGGCATCGTTTCATGTTTACAGGATTGCTCGAATTACGGTTTGTTTCCCCGTGGTCCAAACAAGGCACCGTGTACGAAAGCTTTGCCGGTCTCGCCGTGCGGCCATCGAGTGCGATCGAAGTCGATCCCGGGATGGTCGGCTCCTTTCATTTTGAAATTCTCATCAAGGGTTAGTTTCCCCGTTGCCATATCGATGTTAGCGATCAGGACCCATGATAAGTTATTTCCCGTGATGACGATGCGATTCGCGTTCCTATCCGCCGCGACCCAATGTGTTTTCCTAAAACGTTCGCCGAGTACCAGTCGAGAAACTTCTACAGGCTTTGCGGGATCACTTATGTCCAAGGTTACTAAACCGGGCAGCGACGGATCCGTCTGTATCCAATATTTTCCTACCACGACCGGAACGGCACATTCTTCCTTGCTTCCGGCCCCCGGAAATTCATAGACGACATCAGCCTTCGGCGCCGGTCCTTCGAGCCCCGTCAGCCGAAAGAGTCCGCAATTAAACGTATTGACATAGACGCTGCCGTCAGGCAGTAGCCTAGGCTCGGCGGGATTAAGATTGGACTTGCCGTTTGCCGGTGGCGGCAGTTCGACAGTCGCCAAAAGTCGGAGGTCGCTTAGTCTCCACAGCTGAACGTGGCGCGTATCCGTTAATGTGTGCGCCTCATGTGATGAGCCGGCGGCGTGAGTCATTACGCTTTTAGGCAGCCCCATTTCGGTACTCGTCGTCACGACTCGGTCGATTCGCGGAAGGGCGAGCACGCTGTACGGCCAGAGCATATTCTTGTCCATGCCGACGACGTCCGCACTGCTTGAACGGATCATCTTACCGCGAGTGTCGAGTTCCACGAGACCTCCGGGCGGCGCATAGCCCGACCTTTTCACCTGAAAGGTCCCAAGCAAGTTCCCGTTCGAAAGCCGCTCAAAGCTGTGCGGAAAACCGTACTCAGCCAAGTCCTTGAACTGACCGGCGAGCTTGGGCTTTAGAGGGTTTCGAAGATCGAGAATAAAAGTTTGCCCGGCACCCCAACCGTTCGCGAAGAGATATGAATTGGACGGAAATTCGTACTCGGTGTGATGCGGAAACGTCCCGCGAGCGCCCACCGGCAGGGTCTCGACGATCTCGCCATATCCCGACGATTGCGGACGAGCGTCGATCACCGCCAGAAAGTCAGACTCTTTTCCGTCGCTATCGCCGGACCAGACAAATAGATAGGGGCTCGGCGCGCTCTGCGTCAAAACCGAGGTCGTCGACAAAACAAGCATCAGCGCCAATAACAGGTTCGACCTAATATTTGCTTTCATTCACACCTCGCCGCGTCAAGATCTGTAGTTACGCTAAACGCCGAACTGCCGAAGATGGTGGTCCGTGTGCTTGTGAGCGATGACGCCCCATTCCTTGGCGGACATTTTTCCGAACATCGGGTGGTCGAGACATTTCTCGTCGACGGGAAGAGTCCCGAGCCGGTTTAGCAGGTCGACGACAAGTGCGCGGTCGGCGTCGAAACCGAGCGGCTTCCTGCCGTCTCGCTGCTGATCCATAGCCGCCGAGATCTTAACCTCTTTCGGCATTGGCAGCACATAAAGCACCAGCGGCTTGATCACGTTTCGCAACGCCCACGTGCTCGCAACCGGAACGCTCGCCACAAACGGAAGTTCGCAGCCCTGAACCAAATGCGAGAGCATCTGATCCACACT
Organism: Pyrinomonadaceae bacterium; assembly: GCA_039916585.1. Taxonomy (GTDB): domain Bacteria; phylum Acidobacteriota; class Blastocatellia; order Pyrinomonadales; family Pyrinomonadaceae; genus OLB17. The sequence goes on from JBDSLC010000128.1 coordinate 2,003, forward strand.
CATCCGTCCCCATTTCGGCCTCGCGTCCGGCCCCAGCGCGTTCAACCGCTCAACCAACTCCACCCGCCGCCTTTCGTCTCGAATTGTCTTCATGAATGTCTATCTTGAGTCGAGAATTCGTTCGCCCTACTTCAGGTTCGCGCGCGGCGATGTTGGATCCGGCGCAGCTGAAGTTCATTTCACGACAACTGTGACCGACTTTGTCTGACCGATCACTCCGGCTCCATCATCAACCCCAGCAGTGTCTCCGAACGCGAGAGCGCCGCACGCGAGTAAAAAGAGAATAAAGACGAACGATCTGCGAATAACGGGAAGACGCATACGAGGAGTGTAGAGCATATGTCAAGGATGAGGAGAGAGGTGCGACTGATCCGACGAGGTCGGAGAGCTTGGAGGTGAAGGAAGAGATGTTAAGGCGGATGTCTAAAACTGCGCCAGACGCAGGACCTAAAAGAAAGGCGCGCGACTGGAGCCAAAAAGCGCGTTTCAATATCTACCCAAGTGCATTTCCGAACTCTCGATTCAGCTGCGCAGACCCGAAAACGGTACAACTGAGCGGGGAGACTTTCGGACTAACTCTCATTCACCTTGAGTACGGCGAGGAAAGCCTCTTGCGGGATCTCGACTCGACCGACTTTCTTCATCCGCTTCTTACCCTCTTTCTGCTTCTCCAGCAGCTTTCGCTTACGCGAGATGTCACCGCCGTAGCATTTCGCGATCACGTTCTTGCCCATGGCCTTGACGGTTTCGCGAGCGATGACCTTGTTCCCGATCGCAGCCTGGATCGCGACCTCGAACATCTGACGCGGGATAAGCTCTTTCATTTTAGCAGTTAGCAGCCTGCCCTTCGACGCCGCTGTGTCCGTATGCATGATCACCGAAAGGGCATCGACCGGCTCTCCGGATACCAAAATGTCCAGTTTCACGAGCTTCGATTCCTGATAACCCGACAGATGATAGTCGAGCGAAGCATATCCCTTCGAAACCGACTTCAAACGGTCGTAAAAATCGAGCACGATCTCGTTCAGCGGCAGTTCGTAAACCAGCATCACCCGGTTCGTCGTAACGTACTCAAACTTCTTCTGAACACCGCGTTTTTCGTCCAAAAGCGGCAGAATTCCGCCCAAATAATCATCATTCGTCAAGATCGTCGCCTCGATAAAAGGCTCCTCGATCTTCGAAATTCGGCCTGTATCCGGCATTTTCGACGGCGAATCGATCTCCGCAACCTCGCCATCGGTCGTCGTCACGCGATAACGCACGCCCGGTGCGGTAGTGATCAGGTCGAGGTTAAACTCACGCTCCAGCCGCTCTTGGACGATCTCCATGTGCAGCAGGCCCAAAAATCCGCAACGAAATCCGAACCCGAGTGCGGTCGATGATTCAGGCTCAAAAAAGAACGAAGCATCGTTCAGCCGAAGCTTCTCCATCGCGTCCCGAAGGTCTTCATACTGGGCTGAATCGGTCGGGTAAAGCCCCGCAAAAACCATCGGCTTCACTTCCTGAA
>JBDSLC010000129.1:0-52903 GCA_039916585.1 Pyrinomonadaceae bacterium
TTTCTCACAAAGCCCTATTTCGGAAATCTAGCGGAAACGGTTCTAAACACGATCAGCGACGCAGCCGTACGCCAACGCGAGTTAGCTGCGCACATTGTCGCTGGAGAGGTCAAGCCGCATCCAATGGAACAAGCAGTGCAGTGAAATATCTGAACCTAATACAATTCATCATCTACTTTGTAGTTCTTCACGTGAAGATCTACTTCGGCTTCCACACGACCGCCTTCCCCACCACCCTCTCCTGGCGCTACCGCCACTGGGAACAGATCCAAAAAAACCGCGGCTCCGCCTATCCCAAAAAAGCCTAACCCGCCCCCCAAACCAAGAAAGAACGAACAAGCCCCGACAAGAACTCCCCTCCTTCCAAGGGAGGGTCGCAGCCGCTCAGGGCTGACGAGTCTTTTGAAGCCAAGACCACAGAAACCACAGAAAAATACAAGAAAACACGGAATGACGGATCGGGCTTTGGCAGCTTTTTCGTGTATCTTCGTGTATTTTCGTGGTTAGCTTTTCTCAAACCACCAAACCACCGGTGCCGCGGGTCAGAGCCGGCAGCGATAGCGACTGGTTCTTGTCCTATAGACCGGGCATAGTTGCGGAAAAACAGCTTTCGATGCTAAATTTCCGCTCAATTTAATCTAGGACGTGCTCCGCCCACATGGGGCTCAAGCTTCCACCTCGGAAAAAATCATCTTCCGTGCTCCGCTTTTCTTTACCCAAATTTGTTCATGATCCGGTCTTCCGAACCCTTGCGGGTGACTCTTGAAGGTGGGAGACTATCTTCATTGAGGATGCGTTCTTCCGCTTTCATAGCAATCGCTTATTTCGTCTTTCTGCTTACGCAGCCGTGTGCGGATGTCTTCGCTTTGCCGGGTAAAGCAAATGCGCAACCCGCAATGGAATCCAGGACATGGGAAGGATGTGAGGAGGGCGGCGAGATCTGCTCACCGTTCTGCGTTTGCTCGTGCTGCAGCGTTCCGGCGAGCTATCAGGACTTTTCCGTCTCAAAGGAGGCACCCAAAGTAGTATTTGTAAACTTTGAGTCGAACGTTGATTACTCTGTTCCGGTTACGGAATCATTCCGAAGAGCCGTTTGGCAGCCGCCAAAACAATAATTCCCGGTAGAACTGCGCTTAGCCATTCCCCTTTGGACCGTAATGATCGTGTCCCGGGGTGGACAAACTTTGTTCATTTCAATAGGAATTATAGTTTATGTTTCGAAGTATTTTTCTACTCGCGTGCATTGCTACGGCATCGATCGCGACGCTTGCTCAAACGGGCAATTCAATAAAGTTCATTGTCAAAAACCATGACACGCGCCAACCGGTAGCAGAAGCGACCGTTAACGTAAAGGGTTCGGATCTGACGGCGGCCTCTAGTGCCGCCGGGGCCGTCGAGATATCTGGGCTCGCAGATGGGTCCTATCTTTTTGTGGTCTCGTCACTTGGTTATGCAAACACGGAAGTCACCGTCACTTTCCCCAACACGGATCCGTCAGAACGCGAAGTATTTCTGGAACTTAGCAACGAAGTTGGCGAAGTGACGATCGAATCTACGCGGACCGGACGCGAGATCGAGGCTGAACCAACCCGGGTTGAAGCCATCGATGAAGAAGAGATCGATGAAAAGATCAATATGCGTCCGGCAAACGTGTCGATGGTGCTGAATGAAAGTACTGGAATCAAGGTTCAACAAACCTCGGCGACTTCCGCTACCCAAAGCGTCCGCATACAGGGTCTCGACGGCCGCTATACACAGATCCTCAAAGACGGATTTCCGTCGTACGGCGGGTTCTCCGGAAGTCTAAGCCTTCTGGAGATCCCGCCGCTTGATCTCCGCCAGGTCGAGATAATCAAAGGCCCCGCCGGTATCTTTTACGGCGAAGGTGCGATCGCGGGTGTCGTCAATTTCATTAGCAAGGATCCAGAGGATGAGCCGGTTACGACTTTCCTTTTCAACCAGACCTCGGCCCTGGGCACCGACGTCTCGCTCTTCAACTCTCGAAAGTTGGGAAAGTTCGGTTACACGTTTCTCGGACAATTCAACTACCAGAGAGAATACGACGTAGACAACGACAACTTCACCGATCTCCCGCGAACGCGGTCGTTTTCACTCTCGCCCAAAGGCATATTTTACATCGACGACAAAACGCGGCTTACGATCGGAAACTCATTTTCTTATCAGAACCGAAACGGTGGCGACATCTATGTCGTAAAAGGTAATGCAGACCCGCTTCACCAATACTTTGAAAAGAATAATTCATACCGCAACGTAACCACGTTCAACTTCAATCGTGATCTCGATGATGGCAAGCGATTTTCCGCAAAGCAAAGTCTCGCGTTCTTCGGCAGAGAACTCACGACGTTGGGATATTCATTCAAGGGCGATCAGTTCAGTTCGTACACTGACGTGACCTATTTCGCTCCGGTCAAAAACCACGGGCTCATTTTCGGTTTCAGTGCTTCTCACAACCGCTTTGACGAGGATGCTACGATCCCGGTCGCGTTTCGCCGAGACGAATCACACACGACGATAGGCGGTTACGTCCAGGATACTTTCGACGTTACCGACAAACTTTCGCTCGAAGCGGGGTTCAGGCTCGATCACGCCAAGAATTACGGAACGTTCGCCTTACCGCGTGTTTCGGTCCTGTATCGATTCACCGAAAAGCTCTCAACCCGCGTCGGTTTCGGCCTCGGATACAAGACTCCGACGATCTTTACGGAAGATTCCGAGGAAGTGCTGTTTCGCGGCATCCTACCGATCAGCGACGATCTGGAAGCCGAACGCAGCCGCGGTGGAACGTTCGACGTTAACTATCGCGATACCATCGGCGAAAAGTTTAGCTACTCGGTCAACCAGATGTTCTTCTACACACAGATCACTGATCCGCTCGTGCTGAACGCGGTTCCGGGCAACTTCTATCGCTATTCGAACGCCGACAGTTCCGTGATCAGCAAAGGCTTCGAGACGAACGTCCGGCTCGGTTACGGCATTGCGAAGGTTTTCGTCGGCTATACGTTTACGGACGCGAAGGCGGGTTATCTTCCGGGTGACCGGATACTACCGCTGACGCCGCGACACAAGATCAACTCATCGCTCGTTCTAGAGAAACATGAGAATTTCAAGGCCGGGTTGGAAGCTCACCATACCGGAAGCCAAACGCTGACCGATCGCTCTCGAACAAGTTCGTATACGCTGGTGGGCATCTTCGGCGAAAAGACATTCGGAAAGATAAGCCTTTTCATCAACGCGGAGAACATTACTGACGTACGACAAGGCAAATTTGGTCCCGTCGTTCTCCCGCCGTTTCCCGATCCGACATTCGGTGAGGTCTATGCACCGCTTGAAGGAAGAGTTTTCAATGGTGGAATCAAGGTTCGGTTCTGAGAGTTGGGCAACAGATCGAGTCGACGGACTCGTTCTAAATGTACTCCCGCAAGACGTTCAGATTTGTCGCCGTAGTAAAGGGTGTTCATAGCGAGATCAGAGGCAGAAACACGGCCGGTAGGGAGCGGCCCGTTCGCATGTCGGTCTCGCACCTCGGTACCGGGCAACCTTGCTGCCGCGCAGGTTTCCGCCTCCCCGCAAGATGTTTAGATTGTCGCCGTAGTAAAGGGTGTTCATGGGAAAAAGCTAGCCAGATGTAAGCATTTTCAATGGACAGTAGACGGTTGAGAACGGACAATTTGCTCGGCGGAGCATCGTCGGGGTTGTCGGTGGAGTCGGATCTTGCGTCGGAGCTGGATGTAGGCGTTAGTGGTTGGGCTCGGATCAACGTCGGGGACAGGATGTCGGCGTCGGAGCGTCCGGTGTTGCTGGGGGTTGATCGAGAATCGAGATGCGAGCGGTCCGGTGCATCATTTTTCACCCCCGCGGGCGCGCGACTGGACCCCCAAAAGCGCGTTTCAAAATCCTCGATCTGAAGCGACTAACGACCAAAAACAGTGCGCCCATTCTTCGTTCAAGATCGCCGATGGGCAATGTGGCACGTGCCACAATTAGTGAAAAGTGAACGGTGAAAGTGAACAGTGCCCTTATATTTACAGGCCTATTCACTATTAACTATTCACTCTTCACTAAAAATGTGGCACGTGCCACATTGCGTTTTGCCCATTCTCAACTGCGCGACCAATTCCCAAGATCCTCTTTCTTGCGCGCAAGTTCAATTTAAAGTTGGTCATGGAGGATCAGTAAGCTGAGGTGGTCGAACTGGTCTTTACGCCCGAGGCTTCCTGGGCGATCTTAACGCCGACCGACGCCCCGATCCGCGTCGCCCCGGCCTCGAACATGGCACGCGCATCGTCGATCCCTTTCACACCGCCCGAAGCCTTTACGCCGAGCGCTGACCCCACCGTCCGACGCATTAGCGCGACGTCATCCACAGTCGCCCCGCCCTTTGCAAACCCCGTCGAGGTCTTCACGAAATCAGCGCCCGCATTCTTTGACGCAAGACACGCCCGGACCTTCTCTTCGTCGGTTAATAGGGCCGTCTCGATGATCACTTTCAGCAGCACCCCATTCTCATGCGCCGCCTGTGCCACGGCCCGGATGTCGTCCTCGACCGCACAGTCATCGCCGGACTTCAAAGCCCCGATGTTGATCACCATATCAACCTCGCGAGCCCCATTAAATATCGACCGCCGAGCTTCGAACGCTTTAACATCAGGCAGCGTCGCACCCAATGGGAACCCGATCACGGTACATACGGGCACGCCCGTTCCCTTCAAAAAACCAGCAGCTTTCTTCACCCACGCCGGGTTCACGCAGACCGACGCAAAGCCGAATTTCGCCGCCTCTTCACATAGCTTTTTAATATCCGATTCGCTGGCTTCCGGCTTGAGCAGCGTGTGGTCGATCAGGCTAGCCCAATCGCCTGCCGTGGCCGATTCGCCAAGCACAATGCCGATCCGCTCAGCTCCAGCATCAACCACGCGCTGAACGTCCGCCGAGCAAAATGTGGCACATTCCTCATCGCCGCCGCCCAGCTTCGAGAGCACAAGATCAGTGATCTGTTCGACCAGGCGTTCGTAATTTCCGTTGGTCATTTTCTGTACTCGCGATCGATAGAGTCGATCTTTGCTACCCGATGCTTGTGCCGGTCTTCGCTGATCTCGGTCGTGACAAAGGCCTCTATGATCGATTTCGCCGCAGCAAGATCAACCTGTCCGCTACCCAACGTCAGCACATTCGCACCGTTATGCTCCCTCGAATTCTTCGCAAGAACCGAGGAATAACAGGCTGCCGCCCGAACGCCCGGCACCTTATTCGCCGCCATCGCACTGCCGATCCCTGCTCCGTCGATCAAGATCCCCGCGTCAACCTGCCGTCCGCTCACGGCCTCCGCGACGGCATGAGCAAAGTCCGGATAGTCGACAGCATCGGTCGACGTAGTGCCAAAATCCCTCACCTGCAGCCCGATCTCAGCAAGCCATCCCTTAAGCTGCTCCTTCATCGGGAACCCGCCGTGATCCGCCCCGATCGCAACCGATCGAACCCTGAGACCAATATCCCGCGACTCCTTTCGAACCAAGACAATTCCCTTCTCAGCCACAAGATCGCCAGCCAGAGGCGTGAATTTGACGCTGTCCGAGACTCGCAGCCGCGATCCAGCCTTTAACCCTCGCAAGTCATCCTCCGTAAGCAAGCTCTTCGCTGACTCGTCTCTATCCCATGGCCGTTCGGACCTCGCCTTCAGCGAATTGACTACCACGTGCTCGGTGACGGCCGGCTCGGCCTCCGTCGGCACAGACTTTAGAACCTCGCGGACGAGGGCCCTGACTTTTTCTCTTGTTGCGGGATCAGCAGCGGCCATGTTGTTGAAAATCAGACGTTGATTGAATAGTATTGCTAAAACTTTCTTCAATCAAACGCGACAAAATATGGCATCCGTAATCTATCAGAGGGAAAACACCGAATTCACCAACCCTAACCTTGAAGTACTCTTCAGCGCCGAGCGGATCGCCGCACGTGTCGCCGAACTGGGGCGAGAGATCGCGACTGAATACGCGGGCAAGGACCTCGTGCTGGTTGGCGTATTGAAGGGTTCAAGCGTTTTTCACGCCGACCTGATGCGGGCTATTGACCTGCCGATCACGATCGACTTCATGGCCGTCTCGAGCTATAAAGACGGACTCAAGTCGACGGGCGACGTAGAGATCTTAAAGGACCTCAGCAATCCGATCCGAGGCAAGGACGTGATCGTCGTAGAGGATATTGTTGACACGGGCCTAACTTTAGCGAGACTTCTTGAGATTCTGGGGTCCCGCGGGGCCGCATCGATCAAGCTCGCAAGCTTGCTGGATAAACCCGAGCCTAGGATAAAAAAAGAGCTGAAGATCGATTACACGGGCTTTGTGATCCCGAATAAATTTGTGGTCGGATACGGGCTCGACGCGGCAGGCCGCTACCGCAACCTGCCCTTTATCGGAGTAGTTAAAGACCCAACCAAGGTTTATGCACCAGTGTAGTCGACCGACGGATCGTAGCGCCGGCGGCTCGCGAGCAGCCCCTTGAACATAAAGAATAGGGCAAACATGTGAAACCCGAAGCTAAAAAAATCGCGATAGCCAAGTGCAATGACTGAATCGAAGACGTAAAGAAACATCCCTACGATAAAGGCCACGTCGCCTCCCTTGCGGGTTAGATAACCGAACGACGCAATGACCCCTGCAATCCCGAGGTTGATCGCCAATCCCGCGACACGTTGAGCCTCGGGACCTGAGGCGACCATCTGAGAGTCAACATACTGCGTGGTACCGAGTCCGAAGAACAGGCTCGGAAGGCCAAAATAGTAGACAATGGCTGAATTGATCACACCGAGAATTGCGACCCAGAAAAACCAGTTAGCCCCGAGCTGCATCTCTCTAACCTTATAGACCTCAGTGATCGGCCCGCGGACTCCAGCTGTTGCTGCCTGCATATTGAAGGTTCTCCTTATGTTTATTAGCAGATCGCACTAATAATATCACACGTCCTAATCTGAAGTGGGCATGCGTAATTGGCTTACAAAGGCCCTTGCTTAACGGCGAGCTCTGAGATTGACGTTTGTAATCCAAATCCGTATAATTCCATCTTTTCGGCCACTGGCACATTTGTCAGGCCGCGGGAGATCAAACGATAATGAGTTACGCAGTAATTAGAACGGGTGGTAAGCAGTTTGCAGTCGAGCAAGGCCAGACGCTTCGCGTTCCGACAATCGCCGGTGATGCGGGTGCGAAGGTTGATGTTGAGGCTCTCGTTCTCGGTGCCGGAAAAGACGCAAAGATCGGCGACGCTACCGTTGCGGCTACGATCGTTGGACACGGCAGGGCTGAGAAAGTGATCGTGTTCAAGAAGAAACGGCGCAAGCAATACAAGCGCAAGCAAGGGCACCGCCAAGGTTTTACGGAGATCAAGATCGAAACGATCTAAGGTTCAAGAGTTATGGCACATAAGAAAGGTGTAGGTTCATCACGAAACGGTCGGGATTCGACAGCTCAACGGCTGGGCTTGAAAAAGTTTGGCGGGCAGCACGTTCTAGGCGGTAATATTCTCGCTCGTCAGCGTGGAACTAAATGGAAGCCGGGCAAGAACGTTGGTCGAGGTAAGGATGACACGCTGTTCTCTCTCATTGAGGGAATCGTGAAATTCGAAGACAAGGGCCGAAAGGGCAAGTTTATCAGCGTGTATGTCGCAGGAGCTCCCGAATTAGTTCCAGCGGCTGCGGCATAGATGTTCTTTATTCTGGAACGAAGGGCTGCCTGTATTGGCAGCTTTTCTTATTATTGGATTTAGCTTTTGCAAAATCAAACATATCTACTGAGCTTTTTCAACTTTTTTTTCTTTCCTTGAAGCCTGCTTTTCCACACAGCTTACGTTTCAACAGTTTTTGATTTCCACAGAAGGTCAGCTACATTCGATTAAGAATCCGATCAAACGCCAATTTCATCCACAGGATATCCACAATATTTTCCACAGAGTTTTCCACCGCTGGGCTGAACCGCCCGTTAAATAAGGGCGATAGTTAAAGTACTTTCTACTTGACTCTCTGAAAATCGGGTATAAACTCCAAACATAGTCGAGATTGCTTACGGGCATTTTGACCGGATCTGGGAAAAGCGGTAGGTTGTGGTGACGCAATTACCGGAAGCATCAAAGGCGGAAACTTAGGTGCTACGATCGCTCAGAACTGAAGCCGAAAGGCTTGCTAGATCAGTCTTCGGACGGATCGAGTTGTCCGGATAAAAACGGATAACGCTCTTTGGAAATGATCAGCCAATTGAGTGCGAAGTCGCTCGCGTTTTCGGACGCAGAGCCTCGTTGCCGGGCACGTAACCGGCGGTGGAGGAAAAGCCACCAAAACAAAAACCTAATGGCACTGTACCCTCGCGTACTAACGAGTTGAATTTATTCAAATTGGGTGCTGACCGGAGATGGCTCCCCGCAGAGAGGCTTCGGAATACAAAATCGGTGGTTCGAACGTGTACATGCTAGAACCGCCAAAACCTTTAGAACGCTTCGGCGTTCAACAGGATCAGAGGCGTCGCTTTGAGCAATCGAAGCGACGCTTTTGAATTTTAAAGCTCCTGCACTCTAATATTGAAGTAAGTGTTTATTGACCGAGTAAAGATAAGGATCAAAGCAGGCGACGGCGGGAACGGCGTGACTGCATTCAGGCGCGAGAAATTTGTTCCCCGCGGCGGACCATCTGGTGGCGACGGCGGCAATGGAGGCGACGTCTGGCTGGAAGCGGACGAAGGCTACAATACGCTGCTCCACTTGCGTTACAACCCTGAGCACAAGGCGGACCGAGGCAATCACGGTGAAGGCTCGAATCGATTCGGCAAACACGGCGAAGATGCCGTCGTCAGAGTTCCTGTTGGCACACAGGTCTTTGATGCTGAATCCGGCGATCTGAAGTTTGATTTTACGGAGGCCGGTCAGCGTTATCTCGCGGGAAAGGGCGGAAAGGGAGGATGGGGAAATGCTCATTTCGCCACGCCTACGCGTCGAGCCCCGAAGTTTCACTATCAGGGGCGCCCCGGTGACGAGCGTGAACTGCAGCTCGAGCTAAAACTGATCGCCGATGTCGGGCTCGTCGGCTTCCCTAACGCCGGCAAGTCCACTCTAATCAGTGTGATCTCAGCTGCGAAGCCTAAGATCGCAGATTATCCATTCACCACCCTGGAGCCAAATCTCGGAGTTGTAGACATGGGCGACTTCAAAACCTTCGTCGTTGCCGATATTCCGGGGTTGATCGAGGGCGCTTCGGAAGGTGCGGGATTGGGAGATCGATTCCTCAGGCACGTTGAAAGGACCAAGTTCATCCTTCATCTCGTGGACGTGTCTTCATTCTCGGGCCGCGACCCGGTTGAGGACTATAAGATCATCAATCGGGAACTCGCCGCCTATAATGAAGACTTGGCTCATCGACCACAGATCGTAGTCGCGACCAAGATAGATTCCCTTGACGATCCGGACCGGCTTGAGAGTCTCAAAAAGCAGGCAAAGAAAGACCATAAACCATTCTTCGCGATCTCGTCCGTGGCTAATACAGGAGTTAAGGAGTTGGTCTTCGAGGTCGCCCGTCTGTTAACTGATATGAAGATCGAGAAGAGCGAGGCGGTTTCGCATTGATCTCAGTTGATACATCGAGAAAGATCGCCTTCTTCGGCGGCACCTTCGATCCGATACACAACGGGCATTTGACGATCGCACAAAGCTTAGTCGAACTGTTCGAGTTGGACAAATTCCTCTTTCTTCCCGCTTTTCACGCTCCGCACAAGCCCGATTCAACGCCGACGAGCGGCTATCACCGTTTCGCGATGCTCTCGCTTGCGACAACTGAAGAAGCGAAAATATCGGTATCTACGCTCGAATTGGATCACGCGAAAAGCCGATACACCTTCGACACAATCACCGAGCTAGGGACGATATTTCCAAATGATCAGATCTTCTTCGTCATGGGAGCCGACTCTTGGATGGATATTCGGACCTGGTATCGATGGGAGCAGGTTCTGCTCCTGACGGACATAATCGTTATTTCAAGGCCGGGTTATGAGATCTCATCCGGTCATGTAACTGATGACGCGAGGGAGCGGATCGTGGATGTTAGAGGTAAAGCCGCCCGGATCTTGACGCGGCCCAGCCGGCAAATCTATTTCACCGATGCCGTACACTTCGATGTCTCCGCAACCGAGATCCGCGATGATATACGCGAGGACAAAGTGCTCGATCGATATGATGGCATTCCGGACGTAGTTGCAAAATACATAGAAAAGTACGAACTTTATAGGTAATGGAAGAATTACAGGAGCAATCCTTAAGCCCGAGGGAATCGGTAAAGATCGAGATACCTCAGGCAATTACGAAATTTGAAGACCTCGACGAGAATCTTCGACTTGCGATCATGTGTGCGGCCGAAAAGAAGGCGGAGAAAATGGTGGCTCTCGATCTACGCCCCGTCGCAAGCTTTACCGAGTTCTTTGTAATTTGCTCGGCCGCTAACCAGCGTCAAGTCCAGGCGATCGCGGACGAGATCTCGGAACAGATCAAGAAACAGCAAAAGCAGAGTCCGGTGCGGATAGAGGGATACTCGGGAGCGGAATGGGTCCTACTCGATTACGGCGACTTTGTTTTCCACATTTTCGATAAGGATGCCCGCGACTTCTACGATCTTGAGCGGCTCTGGCGCGACGCAGCCAAGGTCGAACTTCCGGATAACATCTAATGAAATTTCGATTCATCTGGATCGGCAAGACTAAAGACAAGAATTGGAAGGCGCTTCAGGAAGAGTATCTGAGGCGTCTTTCACATTTCGTCAAGTGCGAGATAGTCGAGATCAAGGATTCGGCCAGATATGAAAATTCCGAAGTTGAAGGCAAACGAATCCTGGAAACTCTGAATCCAAAGACCTTCGCGGTTCTTCTCGATGTTTCGGGAAAGCCTATTTCATCCCATCAAGTCTCCGGTGAGATAGATAAGTGGCAAAACACCGGAATCAAAGAGATCTCGTTCATTGTTGGAGGCTTCGAAGGGGCGTCCAAAGAGATTAGGGAACGAGCTGATTATTTGCTATCCTTATCGTTTCTTACTTTTCCCCATGAGATGGCTCGTGTCGTATTGTTAGAGCAATTGTATAGGGGTTATTCGATATTGAAAGGATTTCCTTATCAGAAATGAGTAAATTGAATTTGAAGGACCTTAAGAAGCGACTTGAGACGGAAAGGGAGGTTCTGATTGAAAAATTGAACGGAACCGATCTCTCAGTCGATGATTCCGAAACACCGGATCCGGTCGATCTCGCTGTTCGCAACTATTCGAAGAACGTGTCTCTCGCAGTTTCGGAGAACGATAGTCGACAGCTCACCGAGATCGATCAGGCTTTGATCCGCCTTGACGATGACGAATACGGGATTTGTCAGAATTGCGAAAAGGCGATCAATCCGAAACGTTTGGCAGCGATCCCATGGGCTCGCTACTGTCTTGATTGCCAGGAGATGGTCGAAAAAGGCCTTCTCGACGAAGAATAGATCAGGCAGAGACCCGCATCGTCGGGTCTTTTATTTGTTCCCTTGCTGATGATGGTTTCGTCACTCGTCGCGGTTCGAAACATATTCCTTAACCTCGCCTTTCCCCAGGGGTGCCGCTCATGCCCTGCTCGAGTCGATAACGATTTCTTTGGCGTTGCCTGTCCAGACTGTTGGGAGCATACAACCCTGTTCGAGAATTCTGATGGGCTCTGCCCAAAGTGCGGAGCCCAAGGCTCGAACTTAGGTTTAGCATTTGTTTGTCGAACCTGTACGTCCCACCATTATGATATAGCTCGCTCTGTCGGCATTTATGAGCGGGCGATGAGTGCGAACATCCTTAACCTAAAACGCGTTCCCGTTATCCCCCAAATTCTTCTCGATCGGATACCTCAAATTTTGGATTCTTCAGGATTCGGCAATGTCGATCTTATTGTTCCAGTTCCCCTCTCCGCTAAGAGAGCGGTCGAGCGGGGATTCAACCAGGCCGAGGTCGTAGCCAGCTATGCAGCGAAGATACTTGGCAAATCAGTCGACACCCAAAGTTTGATCCGCAAGCTTCACACCCCTATGCATCGAGCGTCGATGGACAAAAAGGCCCGCGAACTTTCCGTCAAGAATGCTTTCCAGGTAATAAGGCCAAAATTGATCCAAGGACGTTCGATCCTGCTGGTCGACGACATTTTCACATCCGGCGCGACAGTATCAAACTGTGCTAAAGCATTGAAGAAAAAGGGTGCCGCGAGAGTAAACGTTTTCACCCTCGCCCAAGCATGATCATTGTTTTGGGATCGCTACGGGTGATCAACTGAAGGCCCCGGGATGTCTCCGGCTAGTCCGAAACCAAATGCGAAATAAGAGAGATCTGTGCTCCGGGTGACCCACCATGCTCCAGAAGACGGTCGATAGACCGCGATGTCATCACGCCCATCCCGATCGTAATCGCCGGGCACCGGAATGTCCTCGGAAATTCCAAATTGCATTGCCCTCAAAGTCGAAGTCAAGCTCTGATTTATAAACCAAGTACCAGCTGACGGGCGATAGAGAGCTTCGTCTGTGCGTCCGTCACCATCGTAGTCCGCCTGTGCCGGCACATCGCCAGGTTGGCCGAACTGGAAGGCACTGATCGCCCCGTTCGAGCTATTGATTCGCCACCAAACCCCGTCTGACGGCCGCCAAACCGTGACATCGTTTCGTCCGTCGCCATCAAAGTCGCCATTTACTGGCTGGTCTTCGGCAAGTCCGAAATTGAAAACGTCGTAGAGTCCAGTACCGCTTCGCTGGATGTACCAGCGCCCCTCCTCCGGGCGATAGACGGCCACATCGGCCCGGCGGTCACCTGTGAAGTCGCCGACGGCGGGGATATCAGTGCTGATGCCCCATTGAGCATACTGCACGGTCGAATCACTGCTCCGCAGAATATACCAAACTCCAGTGCTCGGTCGGAAGACTGCAATATCCGTCTTTCCGTCTCCATCATAATCTTCGGAAACGGGCCGGTCGGTGGAGAGTCCAAACTGAATCTGAGTTCCGCCGTTTGTCAGGGGATTGTACCAGTACCAGATCCCGCCGGCCGGCCGATATACCGATAGGTCTGTGGCCCCATCGCCGTCGAAGTCGCTATTTGTCCGCGCTCCCGCAATTCTCGCGATAGAGCCCGAGTTGGCGACAAAGTTCAAGTGCTGCCGAACGACGTAGATCTCACCATCCTCATCCTCGCCGAATGAAACGAAGTTGTTGTTAGATGTGTCGCTAAGGATCGTTTGCTGCGACCCGTTCCAAAGCATTATCTCGCCCGTGCAATAGTCAGCGTACACATACGCACCGACGGGAAGCGCATTCTGCTTTCCGCGGTAAACGTACCCGCCCGTAACGGAGCATCGATTCTGACCCGAGGTGTCCAGGACGCGCGTGTACTGGAAGATCGGCGGAATCGAGCTTATGGGGGTGGCTCCAGTTGAGCATAGCTGTGGGTCGTTGTTTGTACACTGGCCCCCCTCATAAACCCGCCAGCCATAGTTCCCGCCGCTGACGATGTTGTCCACCTCCTCGATCGCATTTTGGCCGACATCGCCAACCCAAAGTGTATTGGTACCTCCTCGATCGAATGAAAATCGATACGGGTTTCTGAGGCCATAAGCGTAGATCTCATCCGCACCCGGAGTCGCTCCAGCAAGGGGATTGGTGGGTGGAATCGAGTAGTTCAATGGGGGACTGAGTGTATCAATGTCTAGGCGAAGCACCTTACCGAGTAACGAATTCAAATTCTGGGCGTTTGCGTTCGGATCATTACCGGAGCCGCCGTCTCCCAGGCCAGCGTACAGATAACCGTCCGGTCCGAAAGCGACCGTGCCTCCGTTATGATTCGTCTGACCCGGATGGGGGATCGAGATAATGACTCGCACAGGTGCAGCATCTGCGAGGTTCGGATTCGCTGCGTTCTGGGTATACTCAGCGATTTCGACGGGATCGGAATTGGTTCCGGTCTGTCGAGTGTAATAAACAAAAAAACGTCGATTCGATTCGAAGTTAGGATGAAACGCCAGGCCTAGCAGGCCCCTCTCGTTTCCGGAATTGCTAACGAGAGTAGAGAGGTTCAAGTAGTCGGTTGGGGAGGTTGAGCCCGGCTGAACAACTTTGATGATCCCTCGCTGCTGCACTATAAAAAGCCGGCGAGTTCCATCGCCCGCGTTAGTTAAGAAAACGGGAGAGCTTAGGCCGGAAACGAAGTTTTCGCGCAGTTGAAAAGGCAACTGTGCCGATCCGGAAGCCGCAAATAGGGCGAACACTATCGCTAAAAGAATCGTTGGCCGCGAACGATCGGTCATGAATTTAAACTCCTTTGACTTAAATGCCGGCGAAGATCGATCGATCTTGAATTGTGTTTATTTAGACTCTTTGAAAACTGTAAAAGAAACTAAATTCGTTGAACTTGGAGGAAATGAACTGGAGCGATTGTAACGGTTTCAACGAAGTGGGTGCAACAATTTTATAGTTTGTAGCGGACTCGGGACTTTCGAAGCGCCTCATCCTCATTCTCAAGGTTCTGAAGGCGCATTGTGATATCGGCGGAAATAGTGCTCGGAGCAGACTCGCCAAATGAAAATCGCCGAGCTCCCGCCGCTGCGATCATTGCTGCATTATCTGTCGAAAAATGTTTCGAGGGAAAATACACGGGAATTCCCAACCGCTCTGCCGCCCTCGACGCCCCGTCCCGTAGCGCCTGATTGCAGGCAACACCCCCAGCCACGATCAAAGTCTTTGGGTGAAGTTCTTTAGCCTTCTTTTCCATTGTACCGACCAAGGAGTTGACTACTGCTTGTTGAAAACTCGCCGCAAGATCGACGATCAGCTTTGAAGGACTTCCTCCGTCCGGTGTCGCAGAAATATTATTCTCGCGGATGTGTCGAGCCACCGCCGTCTTCAAGCCGCTGAAACTGAAATCCGGCCGGCCGTCGGAGATTTTGGGCTTCGTGAATTTCACGGCGTTTGGATCGCCAGCCTTTGCGATCTTCTCTATGATGGGCCCGCCGGGATATCCCAGCCCGAGCATCTTTGCAACCTTATCGAACGCTTCGCCGGCCGCATCGTCACGCGTACGGGAGACAACCTTGTACTGGCCCTCCTCGGGTATCCAAAACAAGTTCGTATGGCCTCCGGAAACGATCAGGGCAACCGCCGGATACTCTATCGGAGGGTTCTCAAAAACTACTGAATAGACGTGGCCCTCGATATGATTGACGCCTATTAGCGGAAGGCCGCACGCAAAGGCGAGAGATTTGGCGTAACAAACGCCCACCAGAAGAGATCCGACCAAGCCGGGACCCTGTGTCACCGCTATTCCGGTGATCTCTTCCAAGTTCACTTCCGCATCCGCCAGCGCTCTGTCTACGACGAACTCGATCTTTTCCAAGTGTTCGCGCGACGCTAATTCGGGAACCACGCCTCCGTACGGCACGTGGCTATCGATCTGCGATGAGATGATCGACGACAGGATCTCAGTCCCCTCCCGCACAACTGCCGCCGCAGTTTCGTCACATGAACTCTCGATCCCTAGAATGAGCATTTTATCAGGATAACAAATACGTCGAACCCATTTCCGATACAAGTAGAAGGCCAACAAAAAAAGGGCAGCTGCGAACAGCCGCCCAAACGTCTCAAGAACCTAACGATCCCATCGACCAGTCTTCCCCCTTGTTACCCCTTGATCTGTTGCTGCGGAAACTTGTTATCTACCCGCCTCTTGCTCGATCTGGGCTGGTGTCCTATCTACACCACCGTTCGAACTCATCGTGATCACGCCCGCGAGAAATAAAACAAGAACGATGAGAACAAACGCCCCAACGCTAAACAGTGCCCAGTGCACACCTCGAAAGGCTTTCGCCGTATCTTCTCTTACAATCTTGTCTTCGCCTTCAACGCTGATCGTCTGTTTCATAGTCCCTCCGAGCGTACTTCAGATATTATTGATGCCTGTTGCATCCCGCGTGCCATACGTAAACCTCAAGGAAAACAGCGGTATTTTCTGGACAAACAGGCCTGTGTATCGATTTGAGACGCTTTGCGTGGAAGATTACAGAACGCGAAGAACGATCATGGTCATGTCGTCGTGCTGCTTAGCGCCATCCGCGAAGCGGTCAGCGGCATCAACGCAACGATCGTTGATCTCGGTCGGAGTTCGGTCGAGAAGAGTCTTCAGCTTAGCTAGAAGCGCGTCCTCGCCCCATTCCTCTTCATTGGGATTCATGGCCTCCGAGATCCCATCTGTAAAACCCACTATGAGATCGCCTTCTTTAAGTTCGATCTCGCCTTGAGAATAGCTGACCAGCATCGGGGGCAACATTCCGATAACCGGTCCACCCTCCGTAAGGAGGATGGGTTCATCCACTCCGCAGCGAAGTAGGAAGGGAGGATTGTGTCCCGCATTCACATAAGCAAGTTTTCGGGTAGTTGCCTCAAACTGCGCATAGAAAAACGTCGCGTAACGGTTGGAGGTCGACGCTTCGTAGATCAGGCGATTCACGTTCGACATTAGTGACGACAGATCATCACCTGAGTGGATCGCCTGTCCGCGTAACGATGCCTGCAGACTGGCCATCATTAACGCCGCTCCGATTCCCTTCCCGGAAACATCGCCGATCGCGAACCCGAATTTTCCATCCGGCAACTCGAGAAAATCATAATAATCACCGCCAACGCCAAGGGCCGGTCGGCAGTGACCATAATATTCAAGTCCGTCCACGTCTGGAAACTCCTGCGGAAACAGTCGCTCCTGGACCTCCCGAGCGATCTCCACCTCCCTGTTAAGTCGTTCCTTCTGTGCCGCTTCGGAAGCAATTGACGCTGTCAGACGAGAGTTCTCCAGCGCGAGTCCGGTCTGGGCGGCAACGGACTTCAAGAGCCGCAAGTCGGACGGTGTAAAAGGTTCCTCCGACCTTTTGGAGCTCAGACTCAGAATCCCGGACAGGTGACCCTTTACTGCCAGCGGAAGAAGGATCTGAGAGTTGAGATCCTCGATCTGCTTCCTTTCGTCCGGCATTATTGTGGGGGTCGATGTACTTTCGACATTTACATCGCGGATGAGGATATGCTGGTTACCCTTGAGCGTTTGAACAGCACGCGTGTTTTCACCCAGCACGGAAAGCGGGGGTGTATCATAGCCAATCGAATAGGCGGGCTCATATCCGGCCCCATTCTTTATGAGCAAAGCGATCTGCCGAACGTGCAGCGATTCGCTGATCCTAGCCGAAACTGTCTCTAGCAAAGGACGAGTTTCGACCATCGTCCTCACGTCCTCGCTCAATTCCAACAATATTTGCTCGGAATTGTATGCGTCACGAAAGAAGCGCTTGTCGATCCAAACGCGCAATGGTTTGGCAAAGTATTCGATCAGTGGAACCAACGCGATGCCGCCGACGATAAAAGCAAACTGCGCCGCAAAGCTATTTCCGTAGTTATTGATCGACCAGCGAACAGCCAGACCCACACCCAGAAGAAGAAAAAACTGCAGGAACCTTATCCCGCCTTTCGCCAAGCCGTACTGTATGCCTTGTCTAACAACGACCCTTACATCCATTGCCTGCTGAACGACGATCACGTAGGCAAGTGTCAGGGGGAAAAGATTAAGCAAAAGAAGCGCGACGATCGCTATCCAAAATGGGACCGCTTGGAAGAAAGACCCCGGGACTTTGTAGACCCCCTTATAAAGAACGATGAGGAACGTGGGTAACATCGCCACCGCTGTGCCCCAGACGAGCAACTTAAGGCGACGGCGCGAATCCGGATTTTCGAGGGTGCCGGATTTATGCCCGAGGATCCCAAAAAACGATCCGATCGCGAGCATATTTACGTAGAACCCGACCGAGTCATACAAATGAACAATTGGCTCGATATAATCCGTAATATCGAAGCCAACGAAACGCCGTATCTGAGTATTCAAGATAAGAAACGCCTGGAAGATCAGCGGAACGATTAGGATCCATTTAGCCCACGGGAATTTGCGGTCGGCCGACCACTGCTCAGGGAAGTAGGTCCCGAAAAGCAGCATCCCGAGCGCCCAACCTGAAAAGAACACTCCCCTGTAAAATCCGATGAAAGTCTTTTCGGGATAACCTTCGAACGAAACCGAACTCATCCCCAGCAAAACGAGTAAGAGAATCCACGCCAGCGGATCCGTCGGACGAATGAATACTACCCAGAACGCGAGCAGGATCGATATCGTCGGTATCGCGTAAGAGTAAAGAAAAGAAGTGATGAATCCCGCGAAGAAGCCGAGATCTCTGGCCGCCGGACGCGTCCGCAACGTGACCTGGACACTTTCGTCGCCCGAGGCTCCATTCCTGATCAACACGACCGGAATTTCTTGATCCGGCTCTAGGTTCGCGATCAGATTTGCCCAATCCGCGTCAACTGCGATCGGCACACCGTTGACCGATTCGATCCGGTCTCCAAGTCGCACCCCCGCAGCCTCGGCATCCGGCATCACCGTAGACACCTTTCCATCGGAATTGCCGATCGGAAGGTTTGCCGTCCGGAACGAGATCCGATAACGCTCCGAGATATGCGAATAGTGCTTAACGAGGGCCGTTCCGGCGAATAGAAATGTTACCGCCAGCAGAGCCAAAAGAAGGCGTCGATTTGTCATAAAGGGGTCGAGTTCTCGCATAAGATACCATAATCCGTACTCGCGTCGAAGGATTCGGCAGGTTCTGCCACCCTTTCCAACCAAACACAACAGATGTGAATCGAATAGCAGCGGGTAGTCATATAGCCCTACGATCTGGAGCCCTAAATTCATGAGAAAGTCCATTCTTCCGTTGTTTATTCATCTTTTCGTATTCATTGGTCCTTTGATCGCAAATGCTCAGCAGCAAGTTGCGAGCATTGCACATTTTCGTTACACGATCTCTTCGAAAAGTCTTGGCGAAGACCGCACGATCTTGGTTCGAGTTCCACCCAACTACGAGCGTACAACCCAACGATTTCCCGTCGTCCTTATGCTCGACGCTCATGCACCGCAGAATGGAATGATGGCAAGCATTATCGAATCGCAAGCTTTCGCCGGGATGATGCCGGAGATGATCCTAATCGGCGTTCAAAACACCAATCGGACTCGAGATCTGACGCCGACCAAGACTGAGCGCCAAGATAGCGGCGGCGGGGACAAGTTTCTGGATTTTATCGAGCAAGAAGTGATTCCTTTCATCGACAAGAATTATCGAACCGAGCCATATCGAATCTTCGCGGGACATTCGCTTGGGGGCTTGACCGTGGTATACGCCCTGGCGACACGACCGCAAATATTCGGCGGGTATATTGCCGCGAGCCCCGTACTTCATTGGGACAACAATTACGTCATCAAGAAGAGTGAAGATCTGTTTAAGACTCAAAAAGAATTCAAGAAGTCGTTATTCATCTCCCTGGGCGACGAGCCAGATTACGTTGGCGGCTTCAATTCGTACAACGACTTACTCAAGAAAAATGCGCCCACCGGTTTCAATTACGAATTTCAGCATTGGACGGATGAAGATCACGGATCGGTAGTGATTCGCACGTATCTCGCAGGACTGCGAAAGATATTCGCAGGCTGGCGGATCGGCACATCAATACAGAACCTCGCAGCACTAAAGTCCCACTATTCGAAACTTTCGAAGCGCTTCGGTTATGAGATCAAGCCGCCTGAGACCACGGTGAATCAGTTCGGATACGCACTATTGGGGTTAGAAAAGATCGAAGAAGCCGTCGAGGCATTCGAAGAGAACGCTAAGCTATATCCCGATTCCGCCAACGTCTATGACAGCCTCGCCGAGGCTCTCGAAAAGAATGGCCTCCGGTCAAAGGCGTTGGCAAACTACGAGAAAGCTTATAAGATGGCGGAACAGCGGGGCGAGGGCCAACTCGCTCGATCTGCAAAGGCCAATTTCGATCGCCTAAACAATATTAACTGACAATGCATTCCGAAATGAGTTCAGATCCGGGTTACACATTGAAGATGGAAGACCGCGACGGATATCTATATGCCCTCGCGAGCGGAGAACTGCTTACCGCCCAGATCTCGGCGGCCTATTGGAACGACATAGCAGGCCGCTGCTTTGAAGGCAACATAGAGCGCATTTTGATCGAGAAAGATTTCCCTAAAGGGGTGGGTCCCGAGGAGATGCTTCGAATGGCTGACCACCTCGGGAATTTGCTTCCAGGCCGCCGAATTGCATTTCTCGATCGCTGTCAGCACGATCCGATTAACGAACTCGGAAAGAAGCTTGCGCGGAACCGGGACGTAATGATGCAGCTCTTCGATTCGGTCGCGGACGCCGAGAAATGGCTTAGAGCAAATTAAGCATCACCGCGTCGCCGACCATGTCCCGAGCCATCCTTTCATTTGTTCGATTTCAGCGGACTGCGTTCGAATGATTGAATCAGCGAGCACACCAAGTTCGGCATGGTTCTCGTCCGTCTTGAGGGCCTTGGCCATCTCGATAGCACCTTCGTGGTGCGGGATCATTTGCCTGATAAACTCGACGTCGAACTCGTTTGATTTCAACGCAGACAGCTTCGCCATGTCCATCCCCGCCATTCCCGTTTTCATTCCCGGAAAATCCATATTCAATGCTGGCTTTGCATCTCCGAACCACTTCTTTCGCCACGACTGCATATCCGCGATCTCGCGCTGTTGCTCCTCGACTATCGAGTGAGCAAGCTTTTTCATCTCGTCACGCTGCGTCCTCGTATTGACTAGCTGTGCCATGTCGATCGCACCTTGATGATGAGCGATCATTGTATCGATGAATTGTAGAGCGTGCGGAGCCTCAGCGGCTCCGGGTGATGATTCCATCTTCGAATGGTCCATCACTCCATTGCTCACCTGCGAATGGTCGTGTTTGGAATGGTCGGGTTCGCCAGTTGGCGGCCTGTCACATACAGATAGAACCACAACCGCGATAGCGATTAAAAGTATCTTCATATTATGGACGCTTCCCTTCCACCCATGTCGGACGGAAATCTGAGTTCAACAGCCACTCGATAGGCTTGATCATCGAGTTTATCGACTTGGTCATATGGCCGAAGTCGATCGTCTTCAGTTCGTCGCTGGCCTTGTGATAGTCAGTGTGCAATCCAAAACTCGACACAGTGTGAGCGACGACACCCTGTCGCGCGAGCGTGAAGTTATCGGAACGCTGAAAGAAGTTCTCCGACGGATGCGGATCTTGGACTAGGTTCGCACCGCGTCTCGCCAACTCCGGCCCAAGGTTCGATCGTTCATATCCGGTCAACCATAGTTGTTCGGGCTTCACCTTCGCGTCCGGCCGCCCGATCATTTCCCACTGAAGGTTAGCCACGATCCTCTCTTTCGGAAACGGAAGTGAATTCACAAAATGTCCCGAACCAAATCCGCCGGCTTCCTCACTTCCATAACAAACGAAGATCACAGTTCGCTTCGGCCTTTTTCCCGCGGCCAAAACCCTTGCCAACTCCATCACAGCAACAGTACCGGAGGCATCGTCATCCGCACCGTTGAAGAGCTTGTCATCGCTCGTAGCGTTTTCGCGTACTCCAAGATGGTCAAGATGCGAACTCAGCACGATTACCTCCGCGCTCAACTTCGAATCGGTTCCCGTTAGCCTTCCGATCGCATTCCATGTCTGCGATGTTTGAATCGGTGCCAGCGGCCCGCCAAATTCGATCCGGATCCCGTCAGATAGCTTGGAAATTGCATCGGCGATCTCCTTACTAACTATCACCAACACCGCCGGTTTAGTCTGGGTTGACGAAACTGTATAACCGATCCGTCGGCCCGCGAGATTCCCCCAAGTCGCTCGCCATTGTGTAGTCTCTTCCACCATCACGATCGAAGCCCCGTTCGCTGCCAACCGTTGCATAGATTGCTGAAGCACACGCGGATCGTCGGTGCTCGCCGTGCGAAGTAGTACCGCACTGCCGGGATTAGGCTTCTGACCGGAGGCTATCAACTTCTGCAGCGGGCCGGCGGCAGATCCGGCGTTGGTTCTTAAAACCACCATTTCGCCGCCATGATTGATAACCGTTGAGCCATAAGTTAGGATCGGCGGTCCTGCAAAGGTCGCTCGCGAAATATTTACGGTTTGGACGTAACCGGAATTACCATCGAATCCGTTGTCGCCCGCCGCTTCCAGGCCAAACTGCATAAATTGGGAGCCGACATATTCAGCGGTGATTCGCTCGAACTGCGTACCGCTACCGCGGCCCTGCATAGCATCGCCCGCAAGAAACGTCATCGCTGCCCGAACATTCCTCTCTTCAACAGCTTGGGAGTATACGCTTGCGGCCCCGAAGAGGAACATTGCCGCGACCACTATCGATCGTGTGATATTAAGTTTCATCGTGTTCGATTAAAGTGAATGCAATCGATAGTTTGCCAAACCCGGATAGTATCGCCAACTCGGTGCTTGATCCTTCGACAGCTTCTGCTTGGTCAAGATTGCCCGTACCATCTCGACTGGGATCGAGCCCTCTTTGAGCACCGAATCGTGAAACTGTCGATCGGTCATTTTCTTACCGCCAACCAGATCTTTGTGAAGCTCGTAAAACTGCAGTCCGCCCATCATATACGCCATCTGATAAAGCGGCCCATAATCCCCGGAGAATGATCGACGAACCTCCGCGAGCGCGTTGTCACGTTCGTGCCCGACCTTATTGACGAGAAGGTCAACACACTGTTCGGGTGTCCAGTTACCAAGGTGAAAGTTAAGCGAGAAGATGATCCGGGCCGCACGATGCGACCGCCAGAACAGCGCCCCGATCTTATCTTCAGGCGTCTTCACAAATCCGCGATCCCACAATATAAATTCCCAATAGAGAGCCCAGCCTTCGGTCCAAAACGGCGTGCGAAACGGCGCTCGGTACGTGCGGTAACGGCGATTCATGAACTGCTGCAGATGATGGCCCGGGATCAGCTCGTGATGAGTGACAGCCCTTGCGAAGTGCGGATTGTTGCCGCGCATCGACATCAGCTTCTGCTCGTGCGTCATCGTGTCGGTCGGATACGAAACCAAGATCGTCTCGCCGCCGAGAAAGAACGGAGCGACTAACTGCCGCTCCGGCGACATCATTTCCATTCGCCACGATTCTTCGGCGACCTTCGGTACGGTCACAAGATCATTCTTCTTCACATACTCGATCGCCTCGCGCGCCTGATCGCGTATCATTTCGGGTTGCTTTCCGGGCTCAACATACTTCCGTTTCGCTGCCTCGATCGCCTTCATATAATCGTCGCCGAAGCCCATCTCCTTCGACACCTTCTTCAACTCCGCAATGCACCAGTCGAACTCTTTATTGGCGATATGGACCAGTTCCTCAGGCGTGTACGGGATCATCTCGAACTTCAACTCTTCGATCAGCGCCTCGCGCCCGATCGGGTCGCCAATGATCGTCGTGCGATCATCAGGACGAATCCCTACGAGTCTGTCCAGGATGTATTTGTTATAACTGTCGAGCGCTTCGTCAACCTTCTTGTATGGCGATTCGTTCCACCATGTGAAGGTCGGATCGTAGCCCGCATGAAAGTTGTACCAATTGCGAAGCGTTGCTCGAAGTCCCTGAACCGTCCGCGACGCCCTCGCCGCCACCGTTCGCTTCGGCTTAGTTCCAGCATCCACAGATTTCGCCGCCGCCGCGATCGTCCTGGCAAGCTCGTCAAGTACTGTCGCGGTCTTTCCCGCATCGACCGTCTCTAATCGTCGCCTCGAATCCTCCAGATCGCTGATCGTCTTTGCGAACGGGATCAACGGCAGCATCTCAGCAAGCTGAGCGTCGAACCTGCCCGCTTCCTTTTGTTCGTGATCGAGATAGTTGCGAAATAAAATGTAGTCGACCTGCTCGTCGTGACTCAGCGATCCAAAATTCAACCGCCCGATCTCACCAAGATACTCGGCGTTTAATGCCTTCATCCGACTGGATCTAAGGTCCGAAGTCTGAGCACTGTAAAAACGGCTGAGTGCTCCCGAATCTTGCTCGAACCGCTCGATGACAACCCGGAGTTGCGATGGAGATTCCGACTGATCGCCAGTTTGGCCCCGAACCCCGAACGAACCGAAAATCGCGACCACGATAAGAATGAACGATCTCATATGTTGACCTGCACACAGAGCAAGTAACTATCGGCCAGCCTCTAACAGCGGCTCCTAATCAAATTGTTTTTACAGGATTCCGACAGTGAGAATAGCCTACCTAACATTCGAAAGAAAACTCTCGCCCCCGGCAAGCTCCAGACCAAAATTCTCCGCCGCCGTCGCGCCGATATCAGCCAGCGATCCTCGAGTGCCCAGGTGGACACCTGCATTCGCTGTCTTGCCGTAAACCAGGAGCGGAACATATTCGCGAGTATGATCGGAGCCGGGAAACGTTGGGTCGTTACCGTGATCGGCGGTCAAAACGAGTATATCGTCCTCGCGCATCGCGTCGAAGATCTCAGGTAGCCGCATGTCGAAATGCTCGAGAGCCCTGGCATAGCCTTCGGTATCGCGGCGATGGCCGAAGAGCATATCGAAATCGACAAGGTTACTGAAAATAAGTCCGCGCGATTCGGCCTTTAGCGCGTTAATGGTTTGGTCGATCGTCTGGTCGTTGTTCTTGGCGATCAGGTCCTCGGTGACACCAACGGAATCATAGATCGAGGCGATCTTGCCGATACAAACTACGTCAAGACCGTTATCTTTCAGAAGCGGAAGGAGGTTCGCGTTTGGCGGAGGGACGGCGTAATCATGGCGATTTTCAGTCCGCTTAAAATCCGCCGCGTTCGAACCAAGGAATGGCCTTGCGATCACACGTCCGACCTTGTCCTCGCCGTCCAAAATGCGCCGGGCGATCTCGCACATCTCGTAGAGCCGGTCTATCGGGACGACCTCTTCATGCGCCGCGATTTGAAAGACGGAGTCCGCCGAAGTGTAGACGATGGGTTTACCCGTGCGAACGTGCTCCTCGCCGAGTTCCTTAATTATCTCAGTCCCGCTCGCCGGGACATTCCCAAGAACCCCGGGAACCTTGGCCTCAATCACGAACTGGTTGATGATACGGTCGGGAAACCCTTTAGGGAACGTCGGGAACGCCTTCTCAAGTACGATTCCCGCCATCTCCCAATGCCCGGTCGTCGTATCCTTTCCATTCGACTTTAACGTGCATTTGCCATACGAACCGATCGGCGAGGGCTCTGCCGGTATGCCATTCAACGGTCGAATATTCCCCAGCCCAAGTTTTTGCAGGTTTGGCAGAAGAACTTTCCGGCTCTTCAAGATGTTGCCCAGCGTGTCCGCTCCCGCGTCACCCCAAGCCGCGGCATCAGGCATCTCACCGATACCCGCTGAATCTAGCACTACCAAACAAACTCGGTTAAATCTTGCAGTCATATCCGTGTTTCATTATTATACAAGCCAAATCCATGCCCGCATCAACTCACGAGTAAACGATGTGATTGAGAAAGCAACCGAAGAGGCTGCCTCAGGCCGTGACTGCAAGCGAGATGAGGCCCTTTTGGCCTTAGATAAGGTGATGGAAAGATATCGCTCTTCCAATAGGTCGGGTATCGAAGAATTTTCGCTGAGCGAAGATTTGAGGCCGGACAAGATTAAGCTCTCTATTTATTTGGCGCCGTATAACCCTCTCTCGCTCTGATCTGCGTTCCCGCCGGCAACCCCTTCACCTCGACCCTGATTTTCCGGTAAGTGCCGTCGCGTTTCTCGTTCGCCGAGTAATATCCCAGGCTATACTTGGTCCCGATCTCTTCGGCAACCTTCTTGAACGCAAGTCGAGCCTCGCTCAGATCAGCGATCGGAAACACCTTCCCGCCCGATACCTTCGCAAGCTGCCCCATCTCGGCATCCGCGAGGTCGTAGAGATTCTTGCTTATTGCCAGCCTCTCAAAATCGCCCAGTTCACAGAAATTCGTTGTCTTCTCGAGCTTCGAAGACGCGAATCGGCGATAGTATCGACGCATCTGTGATACCGAAAATCTCTTGGAGATCGTGCAGTCACCCAACAGATTCTCCTCAAAGTACTCACGGGTATCGATCTTGATGAAATAGGCCGCTCCGCCCGTCTGCAATACAAGATCTTTAGTTTCCTCAAAATCAGAAACACTCGTCGAATCAACACCGTCCGTCAGCGCAACTATCGCCCGGCGTCCACGAAACTGATCGCCCGGCGGATCGCGAAAGACCCGCTCTGCTACCTGGATCAAACTGTCGTAGTACGGCGTACCAAAGCTCGTCTGCACACGATCAAGGGCCGCCGCAAGCGCCGTCCGGTCGCTCGTCAGCGGTGAGATAACTTCCGAAACTGCCGTCGCTTTACCCGTTTCACGTACCGCTTTATATGCAATGATCGACACCTTATCGCCCGGCCGCAGCGACCCGATGAAGTTCTGTGCAGCCCTTTGGATCATTGGCAGCTCTGCAAGCGTCGATCCTGACGTGTCGAGAACCAGTGCAACCTCAAAAGGTGCATTCGTCGCCGAAAAATCCGTAAGGTCTTGTACCTTGCCGTCCTCATACACTACGAAATTGTTCCTTTTGAGATTTAGGATCGGCTTGCCCAAATTATCCGTAACGACAAACGGCACCTCGATAAGATCCGTATCGACCTTAATCTCCTCATCTTCCGGCTTCGTTTGAGAAATACCAGTGTGTGCTCCTGCGACGAAGAAAGCAGCAGTCAGAATCAAAGCCCTTATCGTAAGAAACCGCATAGATCACCTTCTTTTGAAAAGATGAAACTATTTTACCAGAAACTGAACGGTCCCCGCTCTGGCAATTTCTCTGGCGATCAACTACTCTTTCGGCAATAGCAGTAGATAAAGTCCTGAGTTGTACCGAACGGTGTTTCATGTGTTTCCGCGATGCTATCCACGAGATGGAAGCCAGATCCAAATTCGCCGTGCATCGACTCGGGATCGTACCTTACTACATCCAGGCCGCTGCACTTCAACGGACCGCTCGTCCCGAAAGATGCAACGATGATATGCCCGCTCGGCTTTACCGAGGCGTTCACCAACTCGACATACGCTCGCCGATCGTCGGGGTCAGTAAGGAAATGGAAAACGGCCCGGTCGTGCCAGACATCGAAACGGTTTGGCGAAAGATCGATCTCCGTTACATCTCCGCTTATCCATTCGACGAGCTGTTCACGGAACCCAAGCCTTGCTTTGCTTCGCTCCAAAGCCGACGACGAGATATCCAGTACGGAGACGTTGATGAATCCGTTGTCGAGCAGGTCGTCAACAAGTGTTGAGCTCCCGCCACCGACATCGATCACAGCCGCGTCATGCCCGGCACCGGTGTTTATGATCATCCGCAACGAATTGTCGAGATGCTCTCGGTACCAACTTACTTCAGCGTCCGATTTTGTCGCGTAAACCTTTTCCCAATGTTCTGCTCGGTTGATATCCATCTATGCCGCTCCGCTACGCGGTATCTCTCACAATATTTTTCACTTTGTCGCCGCACAGGCGGTCGGTGAAACCTCATTGGGCAGGTCGGCATCTGTCCAAGCCGATGTACCCCCGCTAACGTTGTATACCTTCCCGAAGCCCGCGTTCTCTAAGATGCTTGCACCCAGACTCGAACGGTACCCACTCTGACAGATCACGTAAGTCGGGGCCGTGGGATCAAGTCGATCGATCTCGCGCGATAGTCGGTCGAGCGGAATGCTGATCGTCCCAACGGCGTGCCCATTCGCATACTCCGCTGGTCGCCGCACATCGACAAACTGTAAGTACTTCTCCGTTTCCGCTAAATCAGCAACTTCGCCAACCGGAACCTGGTCAATGACTTTCTTCGCATCGGTAAAGTCTGACATCAAAACATATCCTGTGACCGTCTCATGCCCGACTCGAGCCAAACGCGTAAAGGCTTCGTCGATCTGCTCTTGAGTATCCGCTGCGATCGCGATCGGCGTTCCGATAGGGATCATCGTCCCAGCCCATGTCGCGAACTGACCGCCAAGTCCGATATTGATCGCATTAGGCACATGTCCCGCCCCGTATTCCACATTCTGCCGAACGTCGATCACGATCCCGTCAAAGTCCGACAGCCGATTCGAACTCATAGCTTCCGGCTTCGGCAGGTCTTCGATCGATACCGAACCCTTCAGATTCTGCGCGGCACTTAACGGAAAGTAAGCTGGCACCTCAGGCTGATTGCTCGCGACAACCGAGATGAACTCCTCACGAGTCATCGGCTTGAGAGCATAGTTAAACTTCCGCTGCTCGCCGAGCGTCGACCACGTCTCTTTCGAAAGCGATTTGCCGCAAAGCGAGCCTGCACCGTGAGCCGGATACACTTCCGTGTTATCAGCCAGCGGCAAGATCTTGTTGTGGATCGAGTCATACAACATCGACCCCATCTGCTCCGCCGTGAACCCTTTCGATCCGATCAGGTCCGGCCGTCCGACGTCACCGATAAATAGCGTGTCTCCGGTGAACATCTTCACCGGCTCGTCGTCCGCTTCCGTATTTTTCGCCAAGATCGTGATCCCTTCGGGCGTGTGCCCTGGGGTCTCCATAAACGTGAGTTCGATCGCACCGACGTTATGTTTGTCGCCGTCCTTCACCTTCAGCGTCGGAAACTCGGTATTCGCCCGCTCGCCGTAAATGATCTGGGCTCCGGTTTTCTTTGCCAATTCCAAATGTCCACTGACAAAATCGGCGTGCGAATGAGTTTCGATGATGTACTTGATCTTCTGGCCGTTCCCTTCGGCCTCGTCCAAATACTGCTGCACGTCACGCTGCGGATCGATGATCGCGGCTTGCTCACCGGAGCCGATGTAGTAAGAAGCATGTGCGAGACATCCTAAATAAAATTGTTTGAATTTCATATTGCTCTCCTGTTCCACGGCATCTTCGCGATCAACAATCCCATTCCGCACCAATCGATCGTCGCGGTAAACGCCAGCCCAAACCCGATCATTCCCGAGAGGGTGATGAAATAAGGATGGACGAAAATGCTCAGCAACACTCCGATCAATACAAGCAAGCCCGCAGTGAACCGAACCTGTCTCTCGATCGACCACGGAGCGTGTTCGTCACGCTCTACCGGGAGACCTTCCTTCTTCCACGCTTCGATGCCGCCCGAAACGTTAATTACATTGGTAAAACCCAGATCGTGCAGCTTTCGTTGAGCCTCCGCCGAGCGACGGCCAGTTCGGCACATCACATAGATCGGCTTCGAGTGGTCGATCTCCGAATGTCGTTTCTCAAGCTCACCGAGCGGCAATAAACTCGCACCCTTTACCCGCCCGCCGGCAAACTCCATCCGCTCGCGCACGTCAACCAGATGGATCTCTCCATTTTCGATGACCTCGCTCAACCCGATCACACTGCATTCAGACATAATATTTTCCTTCACACGACGGCGAAGATCTCCGCCTGCTCCCTAAACCTGTTGCCAAGCGAATCACAGACAGCCTCGCACAACTCAAAGATCGATTCATCCGCGATCGAATAAAAAGCAAGATTGCCACGCTGATCCCGTTTTACCAGTCCGGCATCTTGCAGCGTGCGCAGATGCTTGCTCGCGTTTGGCTGGCCGATCCGGACCTCGTTCACGAGATCCGACACTGACAGTTCGCCCCCTCGCAAAGCCTGCAAGATCTTCAGCCTGATCGGCTCCGAGAGCACCCGGAACCTCTCCGCGATCATCAACAATGCTTCGTCAGTCAATTTGATTCCCATTGAATGTCAATCACTATATGCGTATGCAGTTATATTGTCAAGTGAAATAATGGCGTCTCGAAATAAAACGGGACGCCAAACCTAAACTAGACGTACTTTAACTAGACGTACTTTTCAATAACCTTGGTCAGCGAATCTTTCGACACCGCTCCAACGATCCGTTCCTGCTCCTGGCCACCTTTGAAAAGGATCAGCGTAGGAATACCGCGGATGCCGTATCGATTAGGCACGTTCTGGTTCTCGTCAACGTTCATCTTGTAAACGCCCGCCTTGCCCGAATACTCTTCCGCAACTGCCTCGACCGAAGGACCGATCATCCTACAGGGGCCGCACCATTCCGCCCAAAAATCTACTAGCACTGGTTGATCTGCTCCCAATACGTCAGTTTCAAAATTTGTATCTGTAATTTCTTTTGCAAAATTTCCCATGTTATCTCCCAATAATTGTGAATTATAGCCTACGCCAAATCCCCAACCAAACTAGGAGAATTGTAACGTACACTGTTACAAATGTCAACTCTTTATGAATAAATTCCAGATATCTTTCGCAGTCCTATGCTGCCTTGGCGTTTACCAGAGTCGCTTTAAGGGTAATATTCGTACCTGCGAGCGCACGGCTAATAATGCACGTCTTCTTGATCAGCTCTGCCGCCGATTCGAATGCTGCTTGATCCAAGCCTTCGACTTCTCCCTCGGTCTCGAGGTCGATGCGGTTGATCAAGAATCCTTCGTCGTCCTTACCGAGATATACTTTCGCTTCAGCCTTGATGTTCTTCGCGGGCGTACTTTCCCGCTCAAGATGAGCATTCAACGCCATTGAATAGCATCCGGCAAGTGCTGCGCCTAGAAGCTCTTCAGGATTCGTTCCCGAGCCTTCGCCGAATCGCGTATCGAATGAAAACGGACCGCTATACACGCCGCTGCCGAGCGAGATATTGCCCGTGCCTTCCTTAAGAGTCCCTGTCCATTCTGCGTTTGCTTTTCTTTCTCCCATAATTCACTCCAATTATCTCGCGCTCTGCGATAACTCCTCATCTGGAAAATCGGCACCGTCGGTTGCGTCGGCCCACTTGTCAAAGTCGGCTTTCAAAGCGTCGAGCTTAAGCCGAGCGTTCTTCAACGCAGCTTTGCCCAACAAAAAGTAGAACGGCGGTTCATCAGACTCTACGGCTTGAATGATCGCCTTTGCCGCCCTCACCGGATCTCCGGGTTGATTGCCGCTGTATCCACGGATATTGGCCTGATTCGTTCCTGCGGTTTCCGCGTAATCGACGATCGTGTTCGGAGCATCATTTGCCGAACGCCCGGCCCAGTCGGTTCGGAAGCCCGAAGGTTGGACGAGAACCACCTTGATCCCCAGCGGCTCGACCTCTTTCTTCAGGGCCTCCGAAAAACCGTTTACCGCATACTTCGTTGCGTGATAATAACCCAGCCCGGGGAAACTCACGAAGCCGCCGATCGACGAAATGTTCACGATCGTTCCGCTTCGACGCTCGCGCATCTTTGGCAGAACCGCTCGCGTCATTTCCGCCAACCCCCAGAAATTCGTCTCGAACATCGACCTGACTTCAGCTTCGTCGCTTTCCTCGATAGCACCGAAATAGCCGAATCCGGCGTTGTTCACCAGCACGTCGATACGTCCGAAATGCTCCTCGGCCTTAGTCACAGCATCCGCAACTTGTTGCTTATCGGTCACGTCCAGATTGACCGCCAAAGCATTCTCAGGGTTGATTGCGACGAGGTCCGCAACCTTATCAGCATTGCGAGCAGTTACCGCAACGCGGTAACCACTCTCCAACAGATTCGTCGCAAGCGCGCGTCCGAACCCCGTCGAACATCCCGTAATAAACCAAATCTTCTTATCGCTCATATCGTTAAATTCTACGCAGATGCCGCCTGAGACAATGCGGGATAATCGGTGTATCCCTTCTCACCCGGCGTGTAAAACGTCGATTCGTCCGGCGCGTTCAGCGAAGCATTCGACCTGAATCTCTCCGGCAGATCCGGATTCGCCAAGAACGACTTCCCATAAACTATCGCATCCGCACGGCCGGATGCCAATACACTTTCGCCCCGTTCCTTATCGAATCCGACGCCTGCAAAGTAGACGCCCTTCCATACCGGTCTGAGCACGGGATGCCAGTCGCGCTTCTGATCGAAGGTGCCGATATGCAGATACGCCAGCGGAAACTCGTTCAATTTCTCAACAACGTAGGCATAAAGCTCTTCAGCATCATTTTCTTTGATGTCACCAAACTCACCGCCCGGCGAAAGCCTAAGACCGGTCCGCTCAGTCCCGATCGCCGCCGTAACCGCCTCGACAACCTCAAACAAAAACCGCGCTCGATTCGCGATCGATCCGCCGTATTCGTCGGTACGTAGATTAACGTTGGTCGAGAGAAACTGCTGGATCAGATAGCCGTTTGCCCCGTGGATCTCAACACCGTCGAATCCGGCTTCGATCGCGTGCTTCGCGGCCGCGGCGAAGTCTTTTACGGTATCTCTGATATCCGCAGCGGTGAGTTCCCGCGGAACCATAAAGTCTTTCAAACCCTCGGTGTCCGTAAAGTTCTGCCCCGCAGATCTTACCGCCGACGGTGCGACCGGAAGTTGATTGTCAGGTAGAAAGTCCGGCAAGGCGACCCTGCCCGTGTGGAAGATCTGCATAAAGATCTTCCCACCCTTCGCGTGCACCGAATCGGTCACCTTGCGCCAGCCTGCGATCTGCTCAGGCGAATAGATACCGGGAGTGCGCACATACCCTTTCGCCATTGGCGAAACGTTTGTCGCCTCGGTGATAAGCAGACCGCCTGAGGCACGCTGCGAATAATACTCCGTTACGAAACCCGGCTGAACGCCGTCAGCGTCATTCGCCCGACTCCGCGTAAGCGGAGCCATGATGATCCTGTTCTTTAATTCAAGTTTCCCAATTGTAAGTGAATCGAAAAGTGTAGCCATGTTATTCCCCTTTGTTCGTTTTTGTCTTGTTCCCTTTCAGTTCCCTGCCGCCGAATCCGCGGCTTCCTTGTTCACAACTTCTGCGACGATCTCGTAAGATCGCAGACGCGCCGCGTGGTCGTAGATCATCGCGTGGACGATCAATTCATCGGCCTTCGTGCGATCTTGCAACGCTTGCAGTTCTCTTCGCACTTTCTCGCGTCCTCCGATAATAGAACCGCCCATTCGCTGCTGGACCATCGACTTTTCGGCTGGCGTCCAGACCGCGTCCATGTCGTCGACCGGCGGCTTGATCTTCGAAGGCGTACCCCGCAGCAAATTGATGAATGATTGGTGCTGGGAGGTAGCAAGCCGCTCCGCTTCACCATCCGTCTCCGCCGCAAAAACATTCAAAGCGACCATGACGTATGGCTCAGCTAGCACGTCGCTCCGCCGAAAATTCTCTCGATAGAGTTTCAACGCTCCTTCCAGATTCTCCGGCGAAAAATGCGCGGCGAAGCTGAATGGCAATCCCACCTGTCCTGCGAGCTGGGCGCTGAATCCGCTCGAACCTAGCAGCCAGATCGGGATATTACCGCCGCCCGACGGCACCGCCCGCACCCGTTGGTTTGGAATCGAATCCCGCAGAAAATATTCCAGCTCCTGCAACTGCTGCGGAAAATCATCCGCATCAAGCGAACGCCGCAACGCATGTGCCGTCGCACGATCGCTCCCCGGGGCACGCCCAAGACCAAGATCGATCCGCCCCGGAAACATTGCCTCCAGGGTTGCGAACTGTTCTGCGATCACAAGCGGCGCGTGGTTCGGCAGCATGATCCCGCCCGCCCCAACACGGATCGTCGACGTTTCCGCCGCAACTCGGCCGATCACGATCGAGGTTGCCGCACTCGCGATCCCCGGCATGCTGTGGTGCTCGGCAAACCAGACACGGTTGTACCCGAGCCGCTCTGCGTACCGCGCGAGCTCGATCGAATCCCTGAATGACTCCGTCGCCGTCCCACCCTCGATTATTGGCACGAGGTCGAGAACTGAGATCGGAATTTTACCCTTACTACCCATGTTCGTTCACCAACCTAAGCCGACAATTCCGCTTCGATCCTCTCAACCAGCCGCGGATCGTCCGCCGTTACGTCCGGTGCGATCCGAGCCGTGATAGTTCCATCCTTTGCGATCAGAAACTTCTCAAAATTCCACAGAACATCGCTCGCATTCTCACGCGTTTGTCAGAACCCCTGCAGCTTTTTCTCAAACGCATCGCCGTTACCGATATCAGCGGTCGGCCGCTCCGAGGTCAACTCTTTGTATAAGGGATGCTGGTCATCTCCTTTAACGGAAATCTTCGAAAAAAGCGGAAACTGAATGTTGTAATTCGTCGAGCAGAAATCCTGGATCTCCTCTTCAGTTCCAGGCTCCTGTGCGAGAAAGTTATTCGCCGGAAATCCGAGCACCTCAAATCCC
Organism: Pyrinomonadaceae bacterium; assembly: GCA_039916585.1. Taxonomy (GTDB): domain Bacteria; phylum Acidobacteriota; class Blastocatellia; order Pyrinomonadales; family Pyrinomonadaceae; genus OLB17. The sequence goes on from JBDSLC010000129.1 coordinate 34,122, forward strand.
TTGTCGCGATAATTCTCGTAGAGTTTCTCCAGTCCCTAGTATTGCGGCGTCAAGCCGCACTTTGACGCAACGTTCACTAGCAAAAGCGTCTTCCCCTTGAACTCACCAAGAGTCGTCTCCGACCCATCGATCTTCTTTACCGGTATTGAATAAATCTGTTCGCCCATATTCTTCTTTCCTGTTCTTCTTATTGTTCTGTGCCTTCAGTGTCTTCCGTGGTGCGATCCTATAACGATCCACTAGCCAATTCTCACCACGATCTTCCCAAAATGTGATCCGGTTTCCATATGCCTCAACGCATCGCCGATCTCATCAAACTCGAACACCCGATCTACAACCGGCGTCAGCTTATTCACCGAGATCGCCTTGTTCATATCCTCGAACATTGCACGCGATCCGGTGTAGATTCCCTGGAGGCGGATCGATTTCATAAACACCGTCGTCGGGCTAAACCCCGCCGCTCCACTAAGCGCACCGATCAACGCGACATGCCCGCCGATACGAACCGCATTGATCGACTTGTTCAAGGTTCCCGCACCGCCAACCTCGACTACATGATCGACGCCCGGCTTGCCAACGATCTCGATCGCAGCCTTGTCCCAATCTTCACGCTCGCGATAGTTGATCGTCTCCCCGGACCCAAGATCGTGCAGCTTCTCGATCTTCTCCGAGCTTCCCGACGTCGAGACAACGCGAGCACCGAACATCTGCGCGAACTGCGCCGCAAAGATCGACACGCCACCCGTTCCGAGCGTGAGCACCGAATCACCCAGCTTAACTCGCCCAGATACCGCGATCGCATTCCAAGCTGTTATCGCCGCACACGGGAGCGTTGCCGCCTCAATAAATGAAAGCTGCTCCGGGATCGCAATAACCGATTCCTGACTAAAAGTCCCATACTCGCGAAGCACGCCTTCCCACTCCGGACTCACCCCAAGCGAGGTCTTGCGCTTCTCTTCGCTCGAGTCGCCGTCGAACCATCGTTGTGCAAAGATCGGCATCACCCGATCTCCCACCTTCCACTTCGTCACACCATCGCCTACTGCCGTTATCTCGCCAGCCCCGTCAGATATGGGAATGAAAGGCAATTTCATCTTCGGATTGTATGTGCCCGAGACGATCATCAGATCGCGATAATTAAGCGAAGCCGCATGAAACTTCACGAGCACTTCGCCTACAGCCGGTTCCGGCACAGGTCGATCGACCAACGTGACCTTGTCGATCCCAAATTCTTGTATCTCGTACGCCTTCATAAAATAATGCCCGCGAAACACGCGAACGGATGCGACGCTTGAAGACAGGAAACTACCCTCGCATCTATCCGCGTATCTCGCGGGAAACTTACACTACTTCTTACGCGGAGCCTTCAACGTCAGCTTGATCACGACGTCGTCGCGGATCAGATCATCGGCCTTTCCCGCATAAACAATTCCGAAATCCTTACGGTTGACCGCAAATTCAGCATCCACGTCTACGGCATCAGCAGCAGCTTTGATCGTTGCCGGGAACGAGATCGATTTCGTCACGCCGTGCAGACTAAAATCGCCGGTGACCGTGTATGTATCAGCGCCCTTTGCGGCGTCCGCTTCGATCTTGGTGGATTTGAAAGTAGCCTTCGGAAACTTCTCGACGTCAAAGAAATCAGCCGACTTCAGGTGCGTCGCCAGCTTTTCGTCGTCTACGTAAACCGAGGCCGACTCAATATAAACCGTGACGGAACTGTCCACCGGCTTGCTGTTGACCAATTCGATCGTTCCCGTAAAAGTCTTGAATCCGCCCTCGTGCTTGCCCGTTACTTTCGAACCGGTAAACTCAACCTTCGAATTCTCACCGTTGATCGCTACAGCTTCACCCTTCGCTGCAACCTGAACGGCGTTTGCCGTGTTCGACGTATTTGCCGAATTCGGGGCCGGTTCGTTCACCTTCGCCTTTGTCTTATTCGCAGCCGGATCTTCGCACGCCGCAGCGAACAGTGAAATTGCCATTACGGCAGTCAATACAAATTTCATTTTCTTCAGTCTCCTCTTCTCAAAGTACGATCCGGATAGATTTAGCTCGCCGATGCCGCAGCCAATTGGCCGTCTTTCCCGGTCAGCAAACTTACGAACTCGGCCTGGATCGAACGGCCTTTGTCCTCGTTATACCAGCGTTGGAGGGTTTCCATTATCGCCGACTTTTCAGCACCATCTTTATGCATTCCGAAGAACAGATCCTGTGCCGCTTTCGGTCGTCCTCCCCAAGTCCAAAGGATCTCATAAGAGTCCGCGTCCAATGCGATCACCTTGGGAATAGACCTCGCCCCAAACGTCAGAAAGCGATCGATCAGCTCGGGATTCTCGTCACGTAAGGTATAACGTGTTTGTATGATATCGCTTTCAGCAGCGATCTTCTCAATTATCGGAATGTTTTGCGCCGCATCTCCGCACCAAGCTTCAGTTATCACCAGCCAGATCTGCTCGCGGCGGTTCGCTCGGAGAATTGCCTTAGTATCATCATTCAGCTCGATCGTCTCCCCCAGCCGATTCATCCTCTGATGGTTCAACCGCGTGAAGTTCGCCAACGATTCCGATTGCTTAGGTCCCGTCGTTTTTCCTTCCGATACAAGCAGTTCGATCAGCGCTTTGTATTCGCCGAAGGACACCGACGCACCAAGATAATTTTTCATTTCGATTCCCCCTTGTACTTCGCCATATTGACTGACGCGGTGTGCGTCTCGCACACCATCGTCTATTGAATGAATCGATTGAGCAACATGCTAGCCTTCAAAAAAGCCGGGTAGAATCTCAGCAACCTGCTTGCCGCCTGCAAAACGAACCGCGGCGCTTCAAATTCGATCGATACACATTCTGAAAATCTTAAACTCATTACCTACCCTCGTTCGATAGAAAGTGGGAGACCCTCCCTTGTTCGAAACTACCCTTGTTCGTTCACTTCCCTTGTTCGGACCTTCCGTCGCTCGTCCTCGTATCTCCCCGTTTGTAACCGTATTAGCTACAAATAGATACAAAATTTTTTTACGCAGCCTTCCCTTGAGCGACCATCTCGAAAACGCTCTGAAGCGTATATCGCGAAAGCTTTTCCTCTATTCCCTTGTCGATATCTTTTTGAAGACAGCAGAGCACGGCCTCGATGTTCTTCCCGGTCGGACAATCCTGGTTCGGGCTCTTCGCGTGAAGTGCGAACACCTCACCGCAATTTACCGCTTGATAGATCTCCCAAAGATCTATTTCCTTCGGACAGCGCGCCAGGCGGGTTCCGCCGTTCGCTCCCGTCTGCGAGACGACCAGTTTCGCGTGATTCAACTGCCCTAACAGTCGGCGCACAACGACTGCATTCGTATTGACGCTCTTCGCAAGGTAGTCGGACTTGAAATTCTCGTCCTTCGCCCTCGCAAGCATCGACAATACGTGTACTGCCATTGAAAATTGACTGTTAGCCGCCATCTGTAACGACTATAGTTACAATTAAGAATCTTGTCAAGGCCAAAGTTAAAAGTCAGCGCTCAGAGTTTGGAGTTCAAACTTCAGATTGTGATCGTTAACCCCGGGACCGCTGACGGTTGGCGAAGCAAGGTCAAGCTTGAACTCTAAACGTTAAAGAAGTGGTCTCGGCGCCGGTTCATCGGGCTCTTCAACCTTGGGCGGTGTGGGCTCAGGCTCTTCTATCGTCTCTCGATCCTTAACATCCGGCGGCAGCGGAACCTCCTTGCTAGCGCCCGGATCAATATTCTGATCTAGATCACCTACGTCAGGCGTCGGTGTCTTATCTTGTTGCATCTTCTTTCCTCCGCGCCGTACCAGAGCAACGCCAATGCCAAACAAAAAAGGCCGGACAAACTAGCCCAGCCTTCAACTTCGATTTGAATTAAATCTATCTCGACGGAATCTTTATCTCTCGGCCAGCTCCGAGCACCGAGTTCGGCAACAGTCCGTTATACTTTGCTACTTCAGTGGGATCGGCACCATTGCGAACCGCAAGCTTTGACACGGTATCGCCCGCTTGCGCCTTCACGACTATCACGTTGCTGGCAACGGCAGCCGAATTCGAACTCGGACGCGAATACGTAGTTGCCGCGACTCGATTACCAGCAGCCATCGGCACGAAAACCTTGCCGGTCGGCGTCTTCATTCCAGGGTTCGCGGCGACTAGTGCATCGACTGAAACTCCCGTGCGATTCGAGATGGTCTGCCACGTCTCACCCTGCACCGACTTCGCAAGATTTGTATCGTTCACCTTGCTCGCCGGCAGTCGTTTGAATACAGCCACAACTTCATTCGCCTTTCCGGCCGGTACATTGATGATGTATGGCTCGGGCGGGGTCATGTTTGTTCGCAGGTGCGGGTTCAAATATCGAATGTACTGAGCCGTTGTGTCCGCGGCCTGGGCGAGAATGTTCAAACTGGTCGAGGCAGGAACGCGGATACGGTCGTATCGAAGCGCCGGGGCAGGGCGAACGTGTCCGAAGCCGTATGCTCCCGGGTTGTTCGCAACCAGGATCGTCGCCAAAATGTTCGGGACGTAATTTCGCGTTTCTTTCGGCAGATATGCGTAAGCTGCCCAGAAGTTCGCCACCCCGGCACGGCGAACTGCACGGTCTACGTTGCCTTCACCGCAGTTGTATCCCGCCATCGCGAGCTCCCAATTACCGTAGCGGTTATAAAGAAACTTCAAATAGCGAGCCGAAGCACGCGTGGCTTCCTCAAGACTATTGCGTTCATCGACGTGAGCCGTGCGACGCAGACCATAGCGAGATCCTGTCCCCGGGATGAATTGCCACAATCCGGACGCCGCCATATTCGACATCGCGACCGGCTTCCACGCACTCTCCACCTGTCCGAGCCAAGCTACGTTCTCGGGAATTCCCTCTTCACGGAATATCCGTCGAGCCATCGTCATGAACATGCCCGAGCGATACAACCCAACTTCCATCGTCGTCCGTCCGCGGCCTCGATAGTAGTTAATGTACTGCTGGATCATCGGGTGAACCTGGAAGGAGAACCCGAGAGATCGGTTAGCGACCGCGTACTGGATGTATTGATACTGCTGCTGAGCCTCAGGATTTCCTTCAACCTGAAGTTCATCCTGCGTCAGTTCAAGCCTGGATAGCTCATCAAGCGGCGACGCCTCAAAAACCTGGTTGTTGAACCCGTTCAGGTCTTGAACAATCTGCTGGTTTCCCGGAACGATCGACGCGATCGTGGCTGCGTCGGTGCTCGCGGAACGCTTCGTCGGTTTGAGAAGCGAAGCTACCTCATCCGCCAATTTCCCATCGCCTTCGTTCCAATTCCAACCGCAGGTAAGTGCAAGCGGCCGTAGCTGCGGAGCCTGATTATCCACCGGATATTCCATCCGATAGATAGTCTCAACGAGTTGCGAATAACAAGCCTGAAGCTTGGAATCCCGCTGAATGTTCAGCGTTGAAAGCAGGAAGGTCTCGACCGACTTGTCGAACTTGCCGCCCGACTCTTGCCGTTTGTTGGCCTTCAGATCCTCAAGGCCCGACTTGAAATGCTTTCCTGATTCTTCCAGAACTCGATTGATCTGTGCCTGAGCGTTGAGAACCTCTACCGTCTGCGAAAATGCCGCGACGGCACCAACCGAAAATATAAGTGCGAATGATACAAAAAGCCTGCAAACAGTTGATTTCATCAAACTTCGTCTATACTCCTTCCGAAAAACCTCTCAGGGTTAGGGCGAATCTATGAAACGGCGAACCAAATAAATCCAATAAATTCTACGCTCATACCAAGGAAATGTTCCCTAAAGCGCACCTTAACAGCAGGATTTCCCACACTAAATGTACCACAAAAATACACTTTCCGACATAGAAAATACGACTGGGGCGGTCAGCTCCCGTCACGCCGCCTTCCTCGCCGCTCGAACCGGCTTCGCATCCAGCAATGCCGCTTCGAAAACCTGCCGTATATGCTCGACGAAGACGAAATTGAGGTCGTTCATCACTTCCCCCGGCAGATCGTCAAGGTCGCGGCGGTTCGGTTCGGGCAAAATTACGGTCTTGATCTTTGCTCGGCGAGCCGCCAGAAGTTTTTCTTTGACTCCGCCGATCGGCAGCACGTTGCCCCTCAATGTGATTTCTCCCGTCATGGCAACGTCCTTTCGGACCGCCCGTTGAGCCAAGACAGAAACCATTGCGGTCGCCATCGTAATACCCGCACTTGGCCCGTCTTTGGGTATCGCTCCCTCCGGAATATGAATGTGGATGTCGAAATTTTCGAACATCGTTTCGTCGATCCCGATCTCGGTCGCCCGGGCCTTGGCGTACGAATAAGCGGCCTGAGCCGATTCCTGCATCACCTCACCAAGCTGGCCGGTTAGCTGCAGTTTGCCCTTGCCCTTAGTTTTGATCGCCTCGATGAACAGAATGTCGCCGCCAACCGCCGTCCATGCCAAGCCGGTAACGGTGCCGATCTGGTCTTTCTTTAAAGCACCCTCGTTAAAGACCCGCGGAACTCTTAGAAATTCTTTCAAATTATCGACGGTCACCTTAACCGGCTTGAAATCTTTTTCCTGCTCGGCCTTCTTGCGAGCGACCTTACGGCAGACCTTGCCGATCTCGCGTTCAAGATGGCGTAACCCCGCCTCCTGCGTATATTCGCTTATGATCTTTGCTAACGCCTTTCGGTCGAACTTTACATCGGGGGTCTTCAGTCCGTTCTCTTCGACCTGCTTCGGAACGAGGTGCCGTTTCGCGATCTCGAGTTTCTCCTCTTCGGTGTAGCCCGATAGAAAAATTATCTCCATACGATCGCGCAACGCCGGCTGGATAGTATCCAATACGTTCGCTGTCGTCATAAACATCACGTTCGAAAGGTCGAACGTCACGTTGAGATAGTTATCGCGAAAGGCGAAGTTCTGCTCCGGATCGAGCACCTCGAGCAGAGCCGAACTTGGATCGCCACGGAAATCCGCGCCTACTTTGTCGATCTCGTCCAGCATTATCAGCGGATTGTTTGTCGCGGCCTGCTGAATTCCCTGAATGATCCGGCCCGGCATCGCTCCGACGTACGTCCGCCGATGACCCCGTATCTCTGCCTCGTCATGCAACCCGCCGAGTGACAATCGAACGAATTTCCGATTCAGTGCCCTAGCTACCGACCGCCCAAGCGAGGTTTTACCGACCCCCGGAGGGCCGACGAGACAAAGGATCGAACCTTTCGGCTTCTCCATTAGCTTGCGAACCGCAAGAGCCTCAATGATGCGCTCCTTGACCCGCTCAAGCCCGTAATGGTCTTCATCGAGGATCGCCTCGGCCGTCTTGAGGTTCAGATTGTCTTCCGACTGGATCTGCCACGGCAGATCAGTCATTATGTCCAGCCAATTCCGAAGGGTCGCCGTCTCCGCCGTGTCCGGGTGCATACGCTCAAGCTTCTTGAGCTGGCGCAGAGATTCCTCTTCCGCACCTTCCGGCATCTTGGCCTTTAGGATCTTGTCGCGAAAGGTCTCGATTTCTTCAAATAATTCGTTTCCGTCGCCCAGTTCTCCCTGGATCGCCTTCATCTGCTGGCGAAGGAAAAACTCCCTCTGCGAACGATCAATATCAGCCCGGGCCTGGCTGTTGATCTCCTGCTGAACCGTCAGCACCTCGATCTCTTTATTCAGCAGATCGTTGACCTTCCGCAACCTCGGCACAGGATCGACGATGTCCAGAATACTCTGAGCATCCTCGACCTTTAGGTCAAGATTCGACGCACAAAGATCGGCCAGCCGGCCTGCATCATCGAGATTAGCTATGATCGCCAGTACCTCGGGCGAAATGTTTTTCCCTAGCGAGGCGGCACGCTCCATCGACCCGCGCACGTTGCGGACAAGGGCTTCTACTTCGAGAGAGTTCTCAGGCGCCAGCGGTTCTGAGACAGGAGTGATCGTTGCCCGTATGTGATCTCCGCTCGGATCTACACCGTCGACCTTTGCCCGCGAAAGCCCCTGGATAAGAATACGAATGCGGCCATCCGGCAGCTTCAGCATCCGCATGATGATCGCAACCGTCCCGACCTCAAAAAGGTCCGCCTGTTCCGGATCTTCCTTGTTCAGATCTTTCTGGGAGACGAGAACGATCATCCGGTTCTCTTTCAATGCCTCTTCGACCGCCTTGATCGATTTGTCCCGCGAAACAAACAGCGGAACGATCATGAACGGATAAATAACGATGTCGCGTAACGGCAGTGCCGGCAGCTGCGAAGGGATCTGCATCATCGGCTCCGTCACATCGGAGTCCGATAGCCCCACCGCAAACTCTTCAAAATCAGCCATAATTCAAATTCTATTTGATGCCGATGGAATCAGCAAAAGACTAACCCTTGATGGCGCCCGTCTCGCTTGGCACACCACATCGCGGCGCCCAAGGCTAGAAACCCCGCCGTTTTAGTTCGCTATCGCGAGCTCGCAACCGGGACGTTCACCGTCCCAGGTCATGCCCGATCCCTACTTCTTCTTTTTCTTCTTCTCTAACTCGGTTTTTCTTACAGGTGTGCTGTTTGTGGAGCGAGAGGTAACCAGAGCTTTAAGCTCATTCATAAAGGCGGAAACATCTTCAAATTCGAGGTAAACCGATGCGAAACGAACGTAGGCGACCTTATCGAGGCTCTTCAGCCGGCGCATGATCACCTTGCCGACCTCGCTGGTACTAAGTTCGCGGTCGATCGACTCCTGAACCTCTTTCTCCGCGTCGTCGACTATCTGCTCAAGCTGAGCCATCGATATCGGGCGCTTTTCACAGGCTCTAAGCAGCCCTGCGAGGATCTTGCCACGGTCAAACGTTTCCCGCCGGCCGTCCTTTTTCACGACCATGTACGGGATCTCATCGATCCTTTCGTAGGACGTGAATCGCCGTGCACATTCTAAACACTCACGCCGGCGGCGGATCGCATCCCCGTCCTTAGCCTCGCGAGAATCAACGACCTTATCTTCGAGATGTCCGCAAAATGGGCAGCGCATAGAAAAATGGAAAATGGATGATGGAAAATGAACAACTTTCGAGACTCATTGTCCGTTTTCCGTTTTCAGTTGTCCGTTGGCATCAGGGCTTTCTGATTCTATTTCTTCGACTGCGTGTTCGCTGGAAAGCAGACTTCGGAACCGCTCAATACTTATATCGCCATGCAGGAAATAATACAAGCCAAAGACTATAGCGGGGGCGAAGTACACAAGATGTAGTGCAATCGCAAATGCGGCGACATCCTCGCGGAGAATGTCGTTTTTGAGGAATAGTAGACTTGCCCCGGTGCCTGCATGAAAGGCTCCGGCAGCTCCGCCCGGAGTCGGAACTACGGAACTCAGCGTGGCAAATCCCATAACGAAAAGGGAATCGCTAAAGGTGATCGGAAGGTCAAACGCCAACATCACAAGCCAGGTTGGTATAGAGATCGCAAGCCACAACATAAACGTCCAGAAAGAGACGAGCAGAAGTTCCTTCCCGTTGGTCAATATCGCGAGCGCTCCGGAAAGCTTTTCCAAAATGCTCAGGAATATCTTCCTTAGCCGTCCTGGGATCCAGCGCCTATCAGTGATCCGTGAGAAGAACTCGATCACCCGACCCGCCATTCGCTGATAAACGACCAGTGCAACGAAGGCGGCCACGACGCCGACAAGCAGCGCTACGCCGACGACTTCGACAAACCTAAACTCCTCTTCCCTTCCCGCCGGAGGCGTGAAAAAAAGCAAGTTCGCGGCAAAGAAACACACCAAAGCCGCAAGATCGAAGATCCGCTCAAGGCCCAGAGTCACAAGTGCCGATGACGGACGAACGCGACGATCCCTCATCGGAAGCCACATGGGCCGCACGATCTCACCCGCTCGCCCGATCAAAAAGATCGCAGCGAATCCGACAGTCGTTGTCGCAAACAATTCCTTAAGGCTCGATTTCGTGATCGGGGCCAGCAGCACCTGCCACCTGATCGCCCGCAGAAGATATCCGATACAAATGATCAGAACCGAGGCGGCCACATAGGTTGGATCCGCTTTCGCCAGGCTATGCCGCACTGCCTGCCAGTCCAGCCCCCTACCGAAAAACCAGAAGAGGAATATGGCGAAGAGAAAAAGTAATACGAATTTAAGATACTTGCGCAAGGTTATCGATTAAGTAGCCGCCGAATCTCGGGCACAAACGTATGAAGATACTGCATAGATTCGTCAAATGCGAGTTCGGGTGATCGAAGGAGGAGTCCGAAGCTTAATGGCCGGTAAATCCCGTCCTCGAAGCCGATCCCGAAACCTGCTTATCCCTGGTATCGAGCGCGGCGGTTCAACCCGCGATCGGAGTCATAAAATGCGGTGCACGGCGTACATATCTGTTACCGTCGTTTCGGAACGATGTGACCTGTTTCCGACCTTTGGGAATTCTGACTTGAATTTCTGAACCTCCGATTCCGCGCACACTGGATTTTCTGGGAACTTAGGCTACTCTGGTATCGTAAACTAGCTTTGACAAGGCGGGCTTTAGTGCATTGTTGCCCCAGAGAAGTCAGGGCTAAACCGTTCGGAGAAGTGAGCTTGGAAGCTTTAAAGGCGTCTGCCGAGATCAATGGTGCTGAACTTGTCCGCCGAGCGCGGTCCGGTGATGGCGTTGCCTGGGAGGAGATCGTAACCGCATTTTCGCGGCGAATCTTTAATTTGGCATACCGCTTCACGTCGAACGCCGAGGGTGCCGAAGATCTCACGCAAGAGGTTTTCATTCGCATCTACCGGACCCTGGATCAATACGACTCGAGACAAGGCGACTTGGCGAACTGGCTGATGCGTCTGGCTCGGAATTTGATAATCGACGACTACCGCCATCGACAGCGAAACCCGCAAAACACGATGGCAGAGGCGGTTGACGACCACTCTTACCACCTCCGAGCAGTCGGAACGAGTGCCCACAAGGAGATGGAACGCCGCGAGCTTTCGGCCCAGGTACAGGAAGGAATAGACAAACTTCCCGGCGATTTGAAGACGTGTGTGATCCTTCGCGACATTGAGGAACTGAGCTATCAAGAAATCGTCGAAATGCTCCAGATCCCTGAGGGAACGGTAAAATCTAGGATCAATCGAGGCCGCATCGAGCTGGCTAAGATATTGAAAAGAATGAGGGTTGTAACGGTTTAATTGCAGAGGCCCGAGCGTTAGCAAGGGCGTAAACGAGAAGTTGGGTGTAACGCCCTCCCTAACGGTCAGGCTTCTGCATTGTGACGGCAAATAAAAATGCAGGTAAACGTCCATCTAAAAAGGGTTTAGTTTCAAGGGGTTAGGAACATGGTAAACGGGCACGAAAAATTTATAGACTGCACCGCATTCGAGGAGTCGCTTTCAGATTATCTGGAACGCTCCCTCGAATCGACGCTGCACAAGGCCGTTGCGTCGCACGCATTGGCCTGCCCGCTGTGCCACTCGCTCTTGAACGATGTAAAGGAAGCGATGGCTGCCTGTCATCAACTTGCGGAGCCACTACAGCCCATCTCGCGTCTCGAGGCAGGGATACTTGCTCGCACCATTCCCGATTCGACCACCAATTGCACCGAATTTGAAGAATATCTTACCGATTATCTAGACGGCTTTTTGCCCGCAAGCGTTTTCCACCGCTGGGAACGACATGCAGTACTTTGTGACGAATGTTCCGATCTGCCGGGCATGGTTGTTCGTTCACTAGCGGCGATCGTTAATTACAAGCTCGACGAGCTTCCGGTACCGGCTGGCCTCCATCAGCGGATATTTAACCTAACGAGCCGCACAGAATTGGCAAGGCAGATGAAGCCTTCGCTGGCTTCAAGAGTTGGTGAATGGGCCCGCGGCCTTCGATTCCCGATCACGGTGCCTCAGCTTGCTCCGGTCGCCGGAATGCTGCTCGTAGCCTTTCTAGCTTTTAGCCAGACCGTCTCTGCGGATGGATCGATATCGGGAGTTTATGCCCAAAGCGTCCAGCTCGCCGAGCAAACTTACAGGCAGGGAGCCGAGGTCCTCAGTGAGGCTCGCGGAAATAAGCCACAGGCAGCTCAAGAGCCGGTTACAGGCACAACCGAGGTGAAGAACGACGAATAAATGAATTGCGCCTATCACACTCAAAATGGTGCTGTCGTTCAGTGCAACGCTTGCGGCAAGTCTCTGTGCCCCGCCTGCGATCACCGCATCAAGGGCTTCCCGTATTGCCAGGACTGCATCGTGATGGGTGTAGACCTGCTCAGGCAGCAGAATAGCTCCAATTACGGTCCATACGTCCGAAAGAGCACGTCTCCGTTTATTGCGTTTATCCTATCCGTCGTTCCGGGATTAGGAGCTGCCTACAACGGACAGACCGTTAAGGCTCTAGTATATTTCGGCGTTTTTATCGGACTATTTCAGCTCGCGGTGCTCACGGGCGGCTCCGCCCTTTTCGTGCTCGGCTTCATGGGAATGTGGGCTTTTTCGGCTCTCGACGCCTGGCGCACAGCTCGAATGATCCGTTCAGGCGTAACGCCCGACGTCGCAGAAGACATACTCGTAAAGCGATTTCAAGGTAATCCCAAATTGTGGGGAATTGTTTTAGGCATCCTTGGAGTGGCATTTTTGCTTCAAAATTTGTTCGGGTTGAAAGGCTTAATGCGCGGCATACTCCCTGCGATGTTGATCGGTCTAGGTATATATATCCTTCGAGGTTACATCTTTAAAGCTAAAGATGAGCCTGGGAAATGGTCCGATTTTGATTCAGCAAAGCCGGCTCCGTTTTTTTCAGGCAAGCTTTCAGGACGATCGGAGACCGGCGAACACAGTTATCGGCCGAGCGAGAACGCCGAGCAGCGGTACGGAAATTGGAGAAATCGCTAGCACGTGGGCGCGCTCGGCGAAGTTAGACTTTTTTAGGAGTTTTTTAAGAATATGGCGATCATGAAAGCAACCGGTGTCATTGGAAGCGTTCTAGCTCTTATTGCCTTGTTAATTGTTCTGGTTAAAAGCCTTATCGGGTTCGTAGGGTTTGTAACAGTGGCCCTCAAGATCCTGATCGTCATCGTTTTTGTGGCAATCTTATTAGGGGTCGGCCTTCTGATCTTCAAAAGTGTTGCCGGTCGGAAGCGACGACACGATTAGGAGTTTTCCACAGCTATAGGTTATTCTGGATGGTGGCAGACGGACGGGTGCCGTTTGCCATTTATTTTATACGAAGCTAGACTTCAACTTAATCGTAATAGATTTTCGGCTGGTCTGCTGGCCATGAACCCACTCAGAGCAGGCATCTAGTTTATTTCGAGTTCGGTTTCGCGTTAGTCGCTCGCGGCTATTCTTGCGTGATTCCGCGTGAAGGGATTACCAGTTCCCCCAACGAGATTCATACAGAAGGAGCTCTAAAGCACAATGACGAAAAACGGTAAACCGTTTACCTTTTTATTCAAACGTTCTAATAGATCAAGAATTTTTATTCACCGAGTTGAGGTCTCTAGTAAGAAGATCCAAAACGGGGCGTTAGTATTTTCCGCAATAATTTTTCTTTCGTTTTTTTCGGCAGGCGTTTTCGGTGTGATAAATGGCGGCTTTCTGTCGAACGTTGAACTAGCCTCGGCCACCGCCAATCCTGTTGCTGCTCAACTCACAGCTACAACCGCTCCCGTCCAGCGACAAACGATCGATTACTCCCGCCCCGACGAATCAGACGAGTTCACCTTCAATTCCGGTGGCCCGGTAGATCCTGATGAACTCGATGCTGAAGGACCCGAGCTCGAGAAGGTAATGAAGGCGATCAAGGCTTCAACGAATCCGTCGTATTTACCATCGATCTGGCCGCACGCTTCGAAAATCAACCAGGAATACGGCTTCAGACGTAATCCTTTTGGCGGGCGTACCTACGAATTCCACGCGGGGATGGATATTGATGGCGATCGCGGAGAGATCGTTGTTGCACCGGGTAACGGCATCGTGAGCGAAGCCGGATACAAGGGCGGTTATGGAAATATGGTAGAGATCGATCACGGAAACGGCTTAACAACACGATACGGCCACCTTTCTAAGATCGAAGTTGAAGCCGGAACAACCATCAACCGTGGCGAGATGATTGGCCTGATAGGCTCGACCGGACGCTCGACAGGCCCGCACCTTCACTACGAATTGCGTGTCAACGATAAGCCGGTAAATCCCCGGTTTTTCCTCCCGGCCGAACCGACGACACTGGCGAAGCGGTGAATTAAGTATTGCTTCCAACCTTTTTGCTCAAAAGCGAGTCGAATTTTCGGCTCGCTTTTGTATTTTCCGGGCTCGCTCTCCAAACGAAACGCTTATATACTTATAAGTTCTGCTATTAACTTGATTTGGGACCCCAACTTATGACAATCAATCGAACCTCTTTGCTATCGGGACTACTGACGGTGGCCGTTCTCGCTACTTCGGTCATGCCCGCCTTCGCCCTGTTTGACGAAGGCATGTACATGCCAGACAAGATCGCCACCATCCGCGACCTCAAAAAACGCGGCCTGAAGCTTAAGCCTGAGGAACTTTACAATCCTGCGGGCGGCGGCCTTACGGATTCGATCATCCGCCTGTCGATCGGCTGTACTGGCGAGTTTGTTTCGCCTGAAGGTTTGATCTTAACGAACCATCACTGCGGGTTCGACGCATTAGTATCGGCGTCGACGCCGACCAATGACCTCGTCGAGAACGGCTTCAACGCCGGCAACCGTGCTGGAGAGATCGCAGCAAGGGGATATTCGATCTATATAACTGAAAGATCGGAAGATGTGACGGCCAAGATCAATACGGGCGGCACAGTTCTTACAGGCGATGCCCTCGCGACCGCGATCAAGAATCTCACCGACGCCGAACAGGCAAAGGCGCCGAAAGGCTCGATCGTTCGGATCCAGACACTCAACAACGGTTACTATCACTACCTGTTCCAGACGCACCAGATCAAAGATATTCGAGTAGTCTTCGCTCCGCCCCGTAACATCGGCGTTTTCGGCGGAGACCCGGACAATTTCGAATGGACCCGTCATACCGGTGATTTCTCCATCCTGCGGGCCTACACGGCTCCCGATGGCACCGCTGCCGAGTATTCGCCGAATAACGTTCCGTACAAGCCGAGGCGGTTTCTGACGATGAACATCGGCGGTTTGAAAGAAGACGATTTTGTATTCGTGCTCGGTTTTCCAGGCGGAACGACGCGGTATCGTGAGTCCCAGTCGATCGAATATGCCCGCGATGCCAACTTTCCGTTCCTTTCGTCGTGGCTGGACGCCCGAAGTGCGGCGCTTCGCGAGATCGGCAAGACTGACGAAGACAAGCGGATCAAATTTCAGTCGGAGATCGCGAATTTTGATAACTCTTTCAAGGTTTTTGATGGCGGACGTCTGCGGCTGATCCAGTCACAGGTCGTTGAAAAGCGCCGCGACCAAGAGAAGCAGTTTGCGGCGTGGGTCGAGGCGGATGCGGCCCGCAAGGCTAAGTACGGCACCGTCCTGAGCGAGCTGGCGGCGATCTCGGCGGAGTCGAACAAGTATGCAAAGCTCGACATCCTCGCGCGGCGTATGCCCGATCCGACGATGCCGATGTTCGGCCAGATCTATGCTGCTGTCGCACAGGGCAAGATGCTGGACGAGGCGGGGAAGGCTGCAAAACTTGACGAGGCCAAGAAAGCCCTCGAAGAGCGCGAGCCGGCTTACGAACGTGAGCTGATCAAGTTCTATCTGAAGAAGTTCGACGAACTACCGGCCGATCAGAAGTTCGACGGTGCCGAGAGCCTGTTCGGTACGTTTCAGGGCAGTGCCCGGCGAGCTGCGGAGGAGGCGTTCGCGAAGAACATCGCTGAAGGCGATTATTGGAAGCCTGATACGATCGCCGCACAATACGGCCCGCAAACGATGGACTTCCGTCCTGAACGTGACCAGCCGAAAGCATTCGCAACCGCATTGAAGAAAGCAAAGGACGCTGCTAATGCCCGAGCAATGACTTTCGCTTCGAAGATCGACCATCTCCGTCTGCTTTATCAGCAGGGTATGGCCGAAATGAGGGGCACTACGCCGTATCCGGATGCGAACTCAACTCTTCGGTTCACCTACGGCAACGTCAAGGGCTACAGCCCACGCGAGGCCGAGTTTCGGACGCCATTCACGACGCTGACCGGAATGTTTGAGAAAGACACCGGCGTAAATCCGTTCGACGTGCCGCAGAAGATAAAAGACCTGTATGCGGCAAAGGATTTCGGCCGTTACGGTGAGAACAACAATGTTGTCGTCAACTTCCTGGCGACGACGGATATCATTGGCGGAAACAGCGGATCACCCGTTCTTAACGGCAATGGCGAACAGGTCGGGCTCGTTTTCGACGGCAACTACGAAGGCCTCGGTAACGATTTCTACTACGACCCGAACCGCAACCGAACGATCGCGGTGGATATCCGGTTCGTACTCTGGGCTACAGAAAAGGTCGGCGGAGCGAAGTGGGTGATCGACGAGATGAAACTCGTCGGCGGGCCGAAGGCAGCTGCGGCTAGGGCTGATTAGATCGTCAACTGAAGGGAAGGTCTCATGGCGCGGGGTTTTCAGCCCCGCGCTTTTTCTTTTAGCCGCGAGCCTCTAACGATTGAGTCACCGCTTTCTGGTGTGTCAGCAATCGCGCTTTCGCTCCCCAGTCGCGCGGCTTATTCCTGCCCGGTTCGGCCTATTTTGTTCGTCGTCGCGAATATTGGCGTTATGAGTTTTATGACCCTTATGTCCAGGAATTGTGAATATTGGCAGGTAATACTTATCGCTTTGGTGGTGTTCGCGATAATGCTTAGGAAGGCCTGAGTCCAAGAGGCAAAACACAATTGACATTCGCGTTCATAACGTGCTATCTATGCAACATTGTCGCACGCTCGAAGGGCGACGATCTCAAAGCATTATGATAAAAGTCGATGATCTGGAAAAATTCGTGGGCGGCCCAACGCCTCCCTACCATACGGTGCCTGTTGTCTCGATAAACAAAGTGAACGTGATCATTCTCAATAAGGTCGCGTACATCAAACTCGGCAAGCCCCATAGCGTTTATCTACACTACAGCAGATCGAAGAGTATGATCGTGGTCGAGCCTGCTCCGTCCGAGCGCATGCCCGGCGCATTTCCTGTCAAGCAGCAGACGCCAGTCAATTGGAGAATAAACGCGTCTCCCTTTTGCAGGCATTATGGTATCCGCGTCGAATCTACCGAACGCTTCACGAACGCGGATCTGACCCACGACGGGCGTAGCCTGGTGCTGAGGTTGACCGAAACGGTCACTGTCCAACAGGTCCGCCGAAAAAAGAAGACCCAGTAGAAGCGCTTGCCCGATGTGCTTTCAAAAGGCATATTAGACAAATAGTAAATGGCTAAGAGCTTACGTTTATCGTTGGACGGAAATGAGTTTGAGGTGATGATCACACGCATCGACCGCGACGATCTATATGGGCGCGTAGAGGTCGAGGCGTTTGATGAAAAGGGCAAGCCTGCGGAACTGAAGGTGCTCGCAGCGGACGGTAAAACGCTGATCGAGCGGGGCGGGTCCGCTCTCGCGGTCGTGAACGAGAAGGGCGATTCGATCGAACGATCGGAGCTGGTGCCGGTAGATCTGGAAGGCGAGGAGCTGACGAAGGTCGAGTCCTCATTCAATCTGACCAATGAGTTGAGTGCGGCCGAGGTTGATGACTATCTCGGGTTGGTCGTGAAATCAGTTTACGTGCTCGACCCGGCGGAGGAGTCGGACATTACATACCTAGCTGATCATCTCGAAGGTGGGCAGATGTATAAGTTTCCGTTCAGCTATCGCGGTGGAATAGAGCACGACGCAGCTTATATACTCGGCAGCGGGAAGGACGCGTTTATGATCCTCGGGAAGGACGGTGAGGTAGATTACCTGAAATTGAATCAGGCGACGGTACTCGACCCGCAGGAAGAGGTCGAGATCTCGGCGGATGAGATAAGTTTTGACCTGCTTTAGCGACGCCTCATTGCAGCGTTCAACCACCCGCTACCGCAGGTGGTACTGACAAGAGATGGCAATAAACATTAGCAATGCACAGAATCGGGATGCGGTCGTGGCGGTGGAGACACTCTACGGCAAACGCGAGATCCGGTATGTCGACGGCAAGGGAAAACCGACGGCAAATGTGCGCGTGCTGAAGTCGGATTCAGAACACGAACTGCCGTTGCTCTTAAAGAAGCACAAAGATCTCAACAAGGTCGCGAAAGCATTGGTGAAGGACGACCCGGAGATCGATATGGATCTGACCGGGATGTTTCTGACCGATACGTCGAAGGTATACGTATCGCCGCGCGGGATCGTGCACCTTGTAGAAGAGTTCGAACTGGTCTATGAACCTGATGGTGAACTGAAAACGAGACGGCCGAGGATCAAGTCGTCGCAGAATATGAACTCTGAGGTGCCGGTTCGGTGGACGGGAAAGTTCATTAAGAAAGAAGAAGCCGTTCGGCGGTTCGTTTTTACGAATACGAAACAGGTAGTTCACGTGAACGGATTAACCTTCGACTTCTTGTATCAGATGGCAGAAGACCTGGCGAAGCGTGATTCGATGCTGCTGCTACGCGGCGGTGAGAAAGGCGACGAGCCGCTGGTGATGAACCGCGGGGGCAAGCCTTACAATGCGTTTCTCGAGGGCCGCGTAAAGGGCGAGAGTTATTGCTTGTTGCTGCATATGTCGAACATGGAATTGAAACGGCCGAAGGTGATCATCGCGGACGAGTAATGGACGCAGGATACGACAAGAAGAAATTCAAGGGTAAGTTCGACTACTTCATCGGTAAGGCATCGGACCTGAACGACCCGTCGCTGCAGGCGAAGGCGGTCGATTATAAGCG
>JBDSLC010000130.1:0-7224 GCA_039916585.1 Pyrinomonadaceae bacterium
TCTCGGAAAGAGCGATACTTTCAAGCCGGACGAGTTCCGCCATTTTTTTCTCCAGCGGAAGATCTTCGAACCGCTTTCGGTAATCCTCGGCCTGATCCTTATCTTCCTCGATGGCAGCGGCCTTTTCTTTGGTCATTACTACAACTTCTCCAACTTTTCCGATCTTGGCATGGCATGCGATCCGCCATCCTTGGTCAAGGTTTGCTTCATTCTCCGCGGCAGTCTTCTCCGAGAGAAATTCGGCCCCGTTGATCACCTGCATCTGGCAATAATGTTCGCCACTTCCAGGCACACACTCAGCTTCAAACTTAATCCCAAAACGCTTGGCGGCGTCGGACAGGTAGGTGCCTACTGCGACCAAACCCTCGGCATTCTCGCGCTCGAATCGTACTTCCGCATCATTCATAAAACTTTTAACTGGCGACCGACGAACGTACTCGAACTCTCGGCTGAGCTCCTGAGGGGGATGTATGTACTTCACCCGTTTTTGTCTGACATTCGGAGCACGTGCCCCACATTCTAAGGCTATGATGCGAAAGCTTGAACCCAAATTTGTCCGCCATTTGCTCTTGCAGCGATTCGATCTCCTCTGAAACGAATTCGATAACCTTGCCGCACTCGGCGCAGATCATATGGTCGTGGTGGTCGTGTTTGAAGTGGTGTTCGTAGTAGGTTTTGTTGTCGCCAAATCGGACCTCTCGCGCAAGACCCGCCTCGGTTAGCAATTTAAGGGTGCGATAGACCGTCGTATGCCCGACGGAGGGATCCTGCTTCTGGACAAGCCAGTATAGATCTTCGCTGGTGAGATGATCCTCAGTGCGGAGGAAGATATCCAAGATCAGATCGCGCTGGGCTGTTTTCCGCAGCCCGGCCTTCTGGATATGCTCCAGAAAGATCTCCTTCTCCTCAACAAACTCTTCTTTTTTCATCACCATTGACGTTAGTCTAACACCCGGTTTTACGTTTCGCCATAGAAATTGCCGCAAGCAGTTCCGGGGTATGTTCACCGCCCGCCAACCTGACCGATCTTTCCGCGAGATCGAGATAGATCGATCTCACATCGTCACTCACCACCCCGTTAAAGGCGTTCAAGTGTCGTCCAAGCGCGGCGACATCGCCTCTCACGAATGGGCCGGTGATCGCGTGGCCGGTCGATCGGTTTGCAAGATTTGATACGGCGCTTTGCAGTAGAGGGAACAATATCCGATGTGCGTGTTCCTTGGTAAGACCGCACTCAGAGAGCATTTCTATCGCTGCGTCGAAAAGCGCCGTGACATTGCCGCTCGCCATCACGGCGGACGCGTGATAGAGCGGTTTTAGCTCGGTCTGGATGGAAAAATGATCACCGCCCAATTCTTCGACCAGCGAATTAGCCGCTTTAACCGCGGCCGGGTCTCCTTCAACACAAAAGTATGCACCGACGAATCGCTCTGAGCCAAGTTCCGCATCGCTGATCGAGACCAATGGATGCATCGACCCTACCGCTACTCCCTTTGATCTGAGGCTCGAGAGCTCGGCTGAATCGAGAGATCCGCTAAGGTGGAGTGATACGGCGGGCAGTTCGGCGAATCCAACAAGTCCCTCAGCAGTCGACCTGATATCTTGATCGGCCGTAGCTATTATTAATACGTCCGAACGAATTGCCTCCGTATCCTCGATCGATACAAGTTTCGCAAGGTCGTAACGGCTCCCTACGGACTGTTCGGACCGATATATCAACTGCTTGATCGGCACACCAGCCCGATCGAGAGCGATCGCCAATGCTCCACCAGCACGTCCGATGCCCAGAATGGAAACAGATTGCACGAGGTAAAAATACAGGCGCCGCGGAGCAAAAGCAAAAGGCCTATGCGAGCGACAGAACGCCGGATTCCATCTCGACTTCTACCGGAACTTCATCTTCATCGGTTTTGAAAAAGTGAGAGGATCTCTTGATGCACGAGTGCGCCAATCTGAACGCTCGAGCGTGATCTCCGTTCCAGCTTTCAGGCTTAGTACCCGATCGGATGTACGTTTCTACGTCGAACAGTGCTTTTTTCAACACCTCATCAGTCGCGGAAGTGCGGAGGCTTGAGATCTCTACTGCAACAGGCCCGAGTGCGTGGTGAAGCGTGGTAAGAATTTCGCTCGTCGCGATCTGAGCCGATGCGTCGAGATCGGCTATTGCCGCATGCCAGTTATCATGTGCAGTCGTCTCGTATCCGCATGAACAGCACGCCTCGGTCTCCAACAATTCCTGTGTTGTTGCTGTGCAGTTAAGCCTCTTCAACTTCGAACGCAGGTCTGCTACTCTTGCTGAGCCGGGATGGCTCGGGACGATATCAGCAAGGTTTGTGTAGAACCACCAGCTCTCGCATTCGAGCAGTTGGGCGGCCGCTTCTTGTAGCCCGTGTGAATGCATTACCGAATCGTGACGTTCGACATAGTGTGAGATGTAGGCGGATTGAAATTTCGAGAAGGCATAGCCGATCTGTCTCGAATGTTCAGCGCCAGGCGAGGCTCCAAATTCGGTTAGGGCAGCGAAAACTTCAGAGCGTGCCTGTTCGACAAACGGATCGTTAGCAACGGCGGCAGTGAGAATATACCTTTCTATTTTCGAACGCTCAGCGACACCCTCGAGATATACACGAACAGTATCAAGATCCTGTTTGGATCGTTCAAATCTATTCGGCTCATCCTGAAAAGTTTCGGCGATACGTCCGAGGCACTCCTCGATCGAACTTTGGCCGGCGAGATACTTTCGCAAAAGCGAGGCCGATGCACCTAATGTTCGCGAAGCACGCGTGACCGATTTCCATATTACGGTGTTCAGCGATTCCTCCGGAACCTCGTTGAAATGTCCAAGTATTTTTGCAGAATCCCATTCCGCGAGCCACGCAGCAGCTCCCTCACGAAATTTGGCGAGATCACTCTCGACTCCGATGTCGACAATGTCTTCTCGATTCGAAAAGCACTTGGCCCACTGCGTGAGTTTGGCGGTCGAATAGGTCGAATCCTGCGGGCGAGCTAATCCGACGATGTCGTCCCAGATCATCCGCAAGTCGAGGGATCGTTGATTGATCCGGTCCCCCTTAGAGGTCACAAACTCGATCATTCGCTGCGAAACCATCGCTGCAAGGATCAACTGTTGTGCCTCGCGAACGATACCGTTCGGGGACTTTCTTAACTCCTGATAGACCCGCTTAAGGTCAGTTGCTCCGTTCGTCGAGGTTTCGACAATGGCTTCGATCCGCTTAACGAGATCGAGCGACAAAAGCTGATCCCTGTTGGCCGGATAATATATGCCCTCGGAAAGCTTTACGAGTCCGAGAGGAAGTGCAAAGGCTTGAGCAAGTTGCTGCACTTCGCCCAGCTTTTGCCGGGATCCACTGTATAGATCAGAAACAAGACTCGACACCTCTCCCAAGCCTAGATTTTGGAAGAAGAAAGGATGCTGCGGGTAGCGCGTCTCGAAGAGCGGCTCGAGCATCGTCGAGAACAGGCTCGAGAAAGTTGTCGCGTTTCTGGCTTCATCAGACAAATTGTAGTCGAACCCATCGATGATCATCCGACCGTCTTCGAAAAATACCCGGCTGATCGCCCGGTCGAGGATAAGCATATGCGAATGGAATGCACCCCGAACCTGTTCGGGAAAGTGCTCTCGAATCGCGATATCGCTCTGGAGAACATGAAAACGCTTGATCGCGTCCCGTTCATCAGGAGTTAATTCGGCCGCCCGCCAGATCGCCTTCGGTAGGTCGCCGGTCTCCACAACATTCGCGGAATCGCCCGAGGCTATATCGATCACGACTTCCCAGTCGTGATGATCATCGAGAACTTGTATCTCGCCTAGCGAGTGCCAGACCACCCGGCCGCGTCGATTTCCTCCGCGCCATATCAGATTTGATTCGCTGACGAACTTCCGGGTTCCGTCAGATGCAATTAGGAGGCTGTCGGTGAATCGTTCGTGGAAAAGCCTTTGCAGGGATTCCGTGACTGTTTCGTCGTCGACCGATGCGGCGGCCTCGTCGAGAGCCTGGTTTAGCCCATCATTGCTGCTAACGCGTAGTCCGTAGCGAACGTCTCTACCCTCTTCCGCATAAACCTTCACGTCCCCCGGCATCGCGGCCGCGAACATCCGGATGATTCCTTCCACAGTTGCGATCGCCTTCGTCGGGTCACTCTCGTCAAAGATGAGTGTTCCCGAGCTTATTTCACCTGCTGTCGTGCCTTGTCCTTCGAGCGAAAGTACGAGCAACGTCTTGAGGATGAGTTTTGCCTGAAGTCGCTGCATTACCGGTATTCCGGCGACTACTTCGGAGTTCAGCCGGTCATACGCGTTGAATGCGTCCTTTAGATCTTCGACCTTTCGAAGTTCTTTCTCGGCGCTGTCAAACACCTCATCCAGTGCTATCAAAGAATTTGCCGGCCGGCCGAGAATTCGTTCACCCGCCTCGGCGGCGAACGAAAGAAGCGCGAAGTCGTTTACGTAAAGCCTTACGAATGGGGCGACATCGAGAATCGCCGGATGAAGTGGATAAAGCGATGTAAATCTCTGCTCGCTCCATCTAAAGGTCGGCATCACTTCACGGAAGTAGTCGTAGACGTCGTGCAGAACTGGTCGAAGAGCCTGCTTTTTTGGGAAGACAAAGGAATCGACAACCTTGTAAAGATGCTCCTGGTCGAGATAATCGATCGCAAAAGAGCGAACTATGGCCGCGTTGGAACCATCGGCTCCGGCAATGTCATCATCCAGAGCGACTCCGATAAAGCCGCCGGCCGAACTGACAGCCTCGGCGAGGTCTGCAAGCACCGGTCCATCATCGCGGGTAACGCGCGTAGAGCGTTCCATGGCCGTATCGACGAGGACCAGGAATGGTACATCTCCCGAGCGAGCCCGAGCCAGGGCAACAATATCGAAGAGACGCTCCGGAAAACTGGATCCGTCAAGATCGAAAGCCTTTCCGATCGCAAACTTAACTTCTTCGAGGAGTGTCGAGTGGGTGCCCCGGCGGACGAGGAGGCATGGATAGCGTCGCCTTAGCAATCCTTGGGCAGCCGACGCGACATGAGATTCGGTGATCTTTGTCCTGAGTTCGGGATAGCCGGCGATTGCAGCTAGGGTTGCTAGAAAATGACTTTTCCCAACTCCCCGATATCCAGCTAGTGCCAGCGACGAGCCTTGACCGCCCTGAAGACGCACGATCTGGTCGAGCCACTTCGACATTAGCTCCGATGTGGCATCGGTAAAGCGGTATGCTGAAAGGGTGGCCGCGGCGTCTTCGCTGAAGTCACGTAAGCTCTCAAACTTACGGACATCAACGATATCCTTGACCTTTTCCGTGATGCGTTTCATCTAGAGCTGTCCGCAATACTTACCGGATCCTATCTGAATGTATGGGGTGGTGTGCGAACGCGAAAAGAAATTCATTCCGGCGAGGATGCCGAAACTCCAATACAATCCTAACATTTAACACTGTTTTTCAACAACAGTTTTTACCTCGTCGGAGAAATTCTCCCTTGGCCGAGATTTCCGCACGATATTCGCAACTTTTGGAGCTAGTTCTGCATCAAAAGTTCGTTGAAACATTGAGAGTTTGCTTATATCATTGAAGTCATCTGAACCGATTCAGACCGGGAGGCCAAAGGTGAAGTTTCCATTCGTCCATAGATCCGCTGCTTCGTTCCTGATCGCCGCGTTTTCATTCAGTGCATTTGTTCTTGTTCCGAGCGGTATCTTGGCTCAAACACAAGTCGATACGGTAGCCAAAAAGACCGACGACAAGAAAGATCCAAAGAAAGACCCAGTTGCTCAAAAGGGACTCTCGACAAAAGAAGATCCGACTCAGATCGGCAAACGGAAAATAAACTCGGGAAGTGATAAGTTTTTCGGTTGGCTTGGCGGTTCGCAGGATAAGGAGATCGCTCTCGGACGTCGACTGGCGATGGAAGTCGAACAACAGGCGAAGATGGTTGAAGATCCAGTGGTCACTGAATACGTCAACCGCGTCGGCCAGAACGTAGTGCTTAACTCGGACGCCAAGGTTCCGTTCACGATCAAGGTCATCGATAGTGATGAGGTTAACGCTTTCGCACTTCCTGGCGGGTTTTTCTTCGTAAATAAGGGTTTGCTATTGGCGGCCGACAACGAAGCGGAACTTGCGGGCGTCATGGCTCACGAGATAGCACACGTTGCTGCTCGGCACGCGATGGAGAATCAGGGGAAGGGAACGTTGATCAATTACGGCGCACTCGCCGGCATTATCTTCGGCGGACCCATCGTCAGCACGGTATTACAGAACGGCGGGGGAATTCTCGCAGGTCTCGCAGGTTTGAAGTTCACTCGCGGTGCGGAGATGGAGGCGGACAGCCTCGGTGTTCAGTATCTGTACGCATCGGGTTACGATCCGACCGCGATGTCGACAATGTTCGAAAAGCTGGCATCGCAGAATAAGAAGAAAGCTGGCTCACTGTCGAAGTTATTCTCAACGCATCCACAATCGCTCGATCGGCGAGATTCGAGCCTTGCTTTGGTGGCTAGATTCCCTGAGAAAGAGGAATACATCATCAGCACCTCCGAATTTCAGCGAGTAAAGGCACATTTGTTTAAGTTAACTAATGCAAAGGCCGGTATCCCCATTGACTTCGATGAAGGCGACCCGGGCAGGCCGACCCTCAAGAAGAGGCAGCCAGATACGCCGGAGTCGACTAGCGATTCATCGGATAGCTCTGGCAGTTCCTCGAGTGGCCCTCCTAAACTAAAGAAGCGCGGAGAGGAGCCGGAGCCGGTTGCGACCCCAAAGCCGTAGCAGAATCGGAGAATAGCGAAAGCACAAGTTGAATCAGTAGAGGGGTTTAAGACGCCCCTCTTTTTGAGTCTCTAGGACCTCAACTATCTACCGGCTAGCTTATTCTTTAGCCTGTCGATCTCCTTCGCCTCCGTTGCTAGTTTTAGGGAACGGCGCCAATGAGACTTAGCTTGTTCGGGGTTGGACTGTGCGGCAAAGACATCGCCCAGGTGTTCGTTGATCGTGACTGACGCTGAATCGTGGCGAAGAGCCTCCCGCAAATACATCTCTGCTTCCCCATTTTTGCCTAGCTTAAAATGTGCCCAGCCGAGGCTGTCGAGGTAAGATGGATTGGTCGGATCAGTCTCAACGGCCTGTTTGATCAACTTGAGAGCTTCCTCAAATCGCTCGTTTCGTTCGAGCAGGAAATAGCCAAGATTATTTAGAGCTATTGGAT
>JBDSLC010000131.1:0-3106 GCA_039916585.1 Pyrinomonadaceae bacterium
TATTATTCGCAAAAGCATTTCCATAGATGACGCGGAATCCACATTGTCGTCTACGACCAACACTCGCCGCGCGGTCGACTGGTTCTTCGCCGCTAACTTTGCTGCACCCGACGGTGTGGCGTTTTCCATTTCCGCGAGAATTGGAAGGCGAATGACAAATTCGGTTCCGTGGCCCAGTCCGCCGCTAGCGGCCGTTACGGTTCCTCCGTGCATCTCGATCAGGTTTTTAACCAGTGTCAAACCTATCCCAAGGCCGCTGCTTGAACGTTTTATCGACGTGTCTGCTTGAACGAACATATCGAAGATCACCCCGATCTCGTCCGGAGCGATTCCGATGCCGTCGTCCCGAACCGTGATCGCCGCTTGTGCTTCTTCTTTACTGACAAACAGGCCGATGGCTCCTCCGCGGTCTGTAAACTTCGCGGAATTATTCAACAGATTGCCGATCACCTGCGCCAGTCTGGTAGAATCGCCTTCCATGAAGATGGGCTCTTTCGGAAGCTCGACCCTAAGTTCGATACCCAAATTCTCGCAAGTTGGGCGCACCGCCTCGACTGCGTGCTTGATAAAAGAGGCGAGCTCGATCCTGTCTTTTCGCAGTTCGATCTTTCCGGTGCTGATCCGGCTAATATCGAGCAGGTCATCAACCAACCTCACTAGCTGGTTCAGCTGACGCTCCATCATGTCGAGCGCCGCCTGGTCACCGTTTACGCTGGTGATCTGCATGATCTGCAGAGAGTTGCGGATGGGTGCGAGAGGATTACGAAGCTCGTGCGCCAGCATTGCAAGAAATTCGTTCTTACGTCTGTCAGCCTCGGACAAATTGGCAGCCACCGTCCGCAGTTCCTCCTCGGTTTGTTTGAGCTTGGTTGAGTCGAAGAAGTAACAAACGACGCCAAATTGACTTTCCGGAAGTGTGACGCGGTGAAGCTGCCACTCGTATGATTCGACGTCCTCGATGTCGCTTCGGGGAGCCGTGAGACTGGGAGCGAGATAGGATTCGCCTGTTTCCAGGGTATGGCGGAAGATCGCGAGTAGGTCAGACGCGAGTGGTTCGGGCCACAGGATCCGCATCACCTCGGCGAAGTCTCGCCCGATGAGCGGACGCACATTTCGAAAGACCACCTGAGCGCCGATACTCACCTGATGAAGGCGAAACTGCGAATCAACGGTATATATGCCAAACGGCGACTGCTCGACCAGGCGTTTGAATACTTCACCGTTGCGAACTAACTGTTTCTCCTTTTCCCTGAGTTGGTGCTCTGCTTGCTTCCGTCCGGTTATATCGGCACAGATTCCTAACATCCGAACGGGAGCGCCAGAGTCGTCACCGAAGAGTTT
Source organism: Pyrinomonadaceae bacterium (assembly GCA_039916585.1). Classification (GTDB taxonomy): domain Bacteria; phylum Acidobacteriota; class Blastocatellia; order Pyrinomonadales; family Pyrinomonadaceae; genus OLB17. The sequence goes on from JBDSLC010000131.1 coordinate 1,342, forward strand.
GCCGCGACCTTCAACCCATGTGACCGTCCCGTCACTCAATAGGAGCCGATACTCAACATGGTGATCTCGCCCTTCATTGAGTGTTCTTGTCATCTCGCCGAGCACTCGTTCGCGGTCGTCGGGGTGAATATCGTTCTTGTAGGCCTCGAATGTTCCGTCGAACGTGCCGGGCTCAAGTCCATGAATTTTCTCTAGGCCCGGGGACCATATAACCTTATTTTCGGCGATCCGCCATTCCCAAGTCCCCATTCTGCCTGCATCCAACGCCAGCCGAAGCCGTTCTTCACTTTCCGCGACGGCCCTTTCTGCAGATTTACGATCGGTGATGTCGCGGGCAAATTTAGATGCTCCAACTATTTGGCCGGAAGCGTCCTTTATCGGGGAAATGGTGAGGGAGACTTCGATCGGAGTACCATCGCTTCGAAGTCGGACTGTGTCGTAGGTGGTGATCCTCTCGCCTTTCTTAAGGCGGTCAACAATCATCTTCTCTTCTTCCAGCCGATCTTCGGGGATCAGCATTCGGACATTCTTGCCGATCGCCTGTTCCGCTGTGTAGCCGAAATGGTGCTCTGCGCCTTCGTTCCACGACGTGATAGTTCCATCGAGCGCCTTACTAATTATGGCGTCCAATGAAGCGCCAACAATGGCGGCCAGGTGCTCCTTTGCTTCCTCGGCGACAATGAAAGCCGTGACGTCCCGCGTGAAACAGCGCGTGTGAATAAACTTGCCGTCCTCGCGGAAAACGTTCGAACTTATGAGGACGTTCTTTATCGAGCCGTCCTTGCAGTTAAGTCGCGCGGGATGCTCGTGGAGTGATTCGCCCGCCGTCAACGCCTGGAGTATCTTATCGATCACGGGTGCGTCGGCGTGAAAATCCGCGATATTATGTCCCACGTATTCCTCGCGCGCGTAGCCGACCATGTCCAATTCATGCTGATTCGCACGCAGGATCGTTCCGTCCTCTCCGACCCAATGGATCCCAACCGTTGCATTCTCGAAAAAATCTCTTAATTCGTATTCGCTCCGCTCTAATTTCCTCTGGGTTTCCCGACGGCTGCTGTAATCGTGGAAGATCAGCACGGCCCCTTCAATATCGCCATCGTCGGCGAATATTGGAGCAGCGCTATCAAGAATGGCGATCTCGGTGCCATCGGGCCGGATCAACAACGTATGATTCTCGAGTTCAACAATGGATCTCGAGCGGATGGCTCGACTGACGGGGCTCTCAATAGTTTCGCGGGTGGTTTCGTTTACGATGCTAAAGACTTCCTCGATTGGCCGTCCGACCGCTTCACCGCTCTTCCAACCGGTTAGCGATTCCGCCACAGGATTTAGGTGCGCGACGACACCAGTGCTGCTTGTCGTTATTACGCCATCGCCGATGCTCGCCAGCGTTGTTGCGAGACGATGCTGACTTTCCCGAAGCGAGTTCTCATTCCGGCTCACTGCAGTCGCCGACTGGACGAGAACCCCCGACAACATCGCAATTAGTAAGATCACCAACGCTGCCGTTCCAGCCGCTGCATCGTATAGTCCATTGACTTGACCCACTACCCCAACCAGCCCAAGGCCGATCGGTACAATGAGGATCACCGGGAGGAATCGCCGAAGTAAAAGCCCTGCGGACGTATCAGAAACGAGAGTTTTCAGCGGTTCGCGCTCAGGCGCGGAAAGCACGATCCCGATCGAAAGCGCCAAGATCATGATCGCGGTCTGAAGGGCGATGCCGGTCAGCCGCGGTAGATCGTAGAGAGGCTCCGCACCG
>JBDSLC010000132.1:0-40739 GCA_039916585.1 Pyrinomonadaceae bacterium
ACATCAACGGCGGAACCGCTCCGATGAGCACCGCCTTCGCGACACGCGACGTCCCATGTCGACCGATGTATCTCGCAACCTCGCCGCCGCCGGTTGAGTGTCCGATGTGAACGGCATCTTTCAGATCAAGCTTCGCCGTCAGCTCGGCGAGGTCATCTGAATAGGTGTCCATCTCGTTATTTTCCCAAGTCGCCGAAGAGCGCCCGTGGCCGCGACGATCGTGCGCAATACATCGGAATCCGCGCGAAGCAAAATAGAATATCTGGCTATCCCAGTCGTCCGAACTCAGCGGCCAACCGTGGCTAAACACTATCGGCTGTCCAGTTCCTACATCCTTATAAAATATCTCGGTCCCGTCCGTTGTCGTTATAGTTGGCATTTTTCTCCTTAATAGTCCGAAAGCAGCTCCGCCGCAAATAGGCCGAAAAAGTACATCTGAAATAAATTTGTAAAATCATTATACAAATTCATTCGCAACGCAAGTTTTTGGAAGTTAACAATATATTAGAGAAAATTCGCGGATATCGGCCGGAGCCGTATGAGGATCTGCCTAGCAGTGGAAGCGGTCCGCACTTCGCGCTCCAGATCTTAGATGGAAAGGCCCTCGGGTGTCGCCCCGAGGGCCTAAGAGTGGCGAATTCAGCCGGTTACCAAGGTAATTCTTCGCCCAGATGAATGAACTTGCCTGAGTACCCATCCGCCGGCAACGTCGCCAGGTCTACCGAAGTCTTCGCACCTTCTTCGACTGCGATATCACCGTTCGCGTTCATATCCGTGACTACCGATCCGGGGTGGGCGGTGTTGACCTTGATGTTCGTGTCCTTTAGTTCGTGGGCAAGGTGGACCGCGTAGCCGTTCAGGGCAGTCTTCGAGATGTTATATGCCGGGACTTTGTAGTTGTAGATAGGCGAACCCGGATCCGAATGCAGCCCGAGCGAACCCAACCCGCTCGATAGGAATACAATGCGTCCCGCGTCCGACTTTTTCACGAGCGGCAGCAATGCCTGCGTCACGTCGATCGTGTTGAAAAAGTTGGTATCGAAAGTCTTCCTAAACGTCTCCTGCGAAGTCTTGCTTGCCGGAACCATTCCTCCGTCAGCGTCGAATTCTTCCGATAGAAAAATGCCCGCGTTGTTGATCAGAATATCGAGCTTTCCGTAGGTCGCCTCGATGTACTTCCTCGCCGATTCATGCGTCGCCGGATCGTCAACATCGATCTTCACGAACTCGACGTCAAGCCCTTCGTTTCGCAGCGTCGATTCCGCCTCAAGCCCTTTCTCCTCGCTCCGAGCCCCGATCAGAACCTTGATCTCCTTCGCTCCAAGCTGCCGAGCAGTCTCAAGCCCTATTCCTCTATTCGCTCCCGTTATTAGTGCGATCTTCTTTTGTGTCATTTGAATGTTACCTTCCCTTTTTATTTGTGACTTATTCAGTCACAGTTTGATCGAAAAAATTTTATCGCGGTACGTCTGCGATAACCTCTGCAAGACTGATCTTGCCTAAACCTTCCTCCATCGAATCCTGTGTCCGATCTAAAACCCGTTCCATCGCCGTCTTTATTCCGCAGCTAACTGGACACGAACGCTTGGTCGGGTAGTCGTGGATCGAAAAAGCCTTCGGCGCGTCTACCGCCCTATATATCTCAAGCAGCGTGATCTCCTTCGGATCTCTCGCCAGCGAAGTCGACCCGGTCTTCCCCATCTTCGTACAAACCAGTCCGGCTTTCGAAAGCTTCGACAAGATCCGCCTCACAAAACTCGGACTCGTATTCACACTCGAAGCCAACTGTGTCGAAGTGGTCTCAGTCTCAGGCAAAAACCCAAGGCCCGCCATCATATGAACTGCAATCGAAAACTGAGTGCTCACCGCCATACTGTTACTTTATATATTACAGTTAAATAAATGTCAACAGGTGGTCCGAGCTGGGTTGCTGTATTATTTTCGAACATACTAGCCCGACCCCGAGCACGGCTAACTCACTTATCTACAGGAGTTAATGGTTCGCGTGGCTTCGGCACGGCCTTTGCAATTCAGACCTCGTCCGAATTGAACCGTTCATAGCTACTCTCTCCGATCGGAGTATATGGCAACCACATCACATAAATTCGCCGTCATCGGCAGCAACGCAGCAACACAGGAGGCACTCGAAAACGAACCTCGAGCCTTCGCAAACTTCATCAACCGCGACCTCAGCTTGCTAGAATTCTTCCGAAGTGTGCTGCATGAAGGGCTGGATGAATCGACCCCGCTGCTCGAAAGGCTCAAGTTTCTCGCGATCTTCGGCTCGAATCTCGATGAATTCTTTATGATCCGCGTGTCCGCCCTGAAGGAAAAGATGGGCGCAAAAGCGGAGGTATCGCCGGATGGGCTCACGCGTCAGGACCTAATGGCCGAGATCCGCCAGTCGGTTCTCGATATGACGGCAAAGCAGGAGAACTGCTTGAAGTCGTCCCTCCTGCCGGAACTCGCCCGCGAAGGTATCGTCCTCGATTCATACAAGCAGCGATCTGCTGAGGAACGCCGGGCTCTCGACGCTTACTTTGACGCGCAAATAATGCCCGTCCTTTCGCCGCAAGCTGTCGACCCGACGCATCCGTTTCCATACATATCGGGCGGATCTTTAAACATCGGCCTTTACATCAAACCGGTGCTCACCAAGCGCGTCGCACGCGCTTTCGCAAAGATCGGAGACGAGTTTTTTGTTCGTATCAAGATTCCGGCTTTTCTCCCGCGTTTCGTGCCGGTCGGCGATCCGGCGGCCACAGAGTTCGTCCCGATAGAGGAGATCGTGGTCGGGAACATTTCCAAGATCGCTCCCGATGCAACACCCGATAAATGTCATTTCTTCCGCATCACGCGGGATGGCGACATCGACCTCCGCGAGTCGGAGGCACAGGATCTCTTGGAAACGATGGAAGAGAATCTTAAAGATCGGCGGTTTGGAGATGTGGTTCGGTTGGAAGTATCTCGCTCGATGCCTGCACGGATGTCCGATCATCTTACCCAGTGCCTCGGCATCGGATATGAAGACGTGTACGCGGTAAACGGCCTGCTGAATCTCACCGATCTTTGGAGCATCGTTTCGATCAACCGGCCTGATCTGAAAGAGAATCCGATCCGACAGAAGAAATCGGAGATCCTGTCAACCGCCGACTCGATATTCGAAGTAATGAGACGCGAAGACGTTTTGCTTCATCATCCGTATCAGCCTTATAGCACCGTGACCGACATGATCGCAGAGGCCTCGGAAGATCCCGATGTTCTGGCTATTAAGATGTGCCTTTACCGTATCGGCGAAGATTCACCAATAGCGCCGCTCCTTATCAAGGCCAGCGAAAACGGCAAGCAAGTTACCGCACTGATCGAGATCAAGGCCCGCTTCGACGAGGCCAATAATATTGAATGGGGCAAGCGGCTCGAAGAAGCTGGCGTGCACGTAGTTTACGGCTTGCTCGGGCTCAAGACCCATGCGAAGACTACACTCATAATTCGCCGGGAAGGGGATGAACTCAGACGATATGTCCATCTCGCGACCGGAAACTACAACCCGGCGACGTCAACGATCTACACAGACCTCGGACTACTGACGACTGACGAACAGATCGCTGCCGATGTTGCTGACCTCTTCAATTACCTGACGGTCTACACCGAGCCCCAACAGGTCCGAAAAGTCCTGATGGCGCCGATCAACCTTCGCGATCGGATGAAGGAACTGATCGGACGTGAAACCGAGAATGCTAAAGCCGGCAAGCGCGCACGGATCATCGCAAAGATCAATCGCCTCGCCGATACCGAGATCGTCAACAAACTTTACGAAGCGTCGCAGGCGGGCGTCGAGATCGATTTGATCATTCGCGGCATCTGCACACTTCGGCCGGGAATTCCGGGGTTGTCGGAGAACATTCGCGTTCGGAGCGTCGTCGGACGGCTGCTCGAACACAGCCGCGTATATTACTTCGAAAATGGAGGCGACCCTGAAGTGTTCATGGGCAGTTCGGATTGGATGCCGCGCAACATGGACCGTCGCGTTGAGGTGCTCACACCCATCCAAGATAGACGAATCGCACGATACATCAGCGATAAATACCTGCCGATGTATCTCAATGACAATATGAAAGCTCGGCTGCTTCAGTCGGATGGCTCATATGTGAGGGCTCCGAGAACAGGCGAAGAGATCGATGCTCAGCTTGGGTTTCAGACTCAGGCATCGACGCTGGAATTTACTAAACGTGACTAAAGAAAAGGCGGGGGAACGAAATGAAAAGGATATTAATAAATCTATTTTTGCTGCTGGCGGTCGCGTCGGTTGGCTACGCTCAAAAGAACGTAATGTGGGAGCCGGTTAACATTTCCAGCATGGATCTCTTCAAAGGCCCGGGCGGTGACGCCATGAGGCCTGACCTGAGCAAGATCGAATTCATCAAAGAGGAAAAGGGCGGGCACAACAAAAAGTTTCGCATCAAGGACGGATCGGGCAAGGTTTGGGTGGCTAAACTCGGCCGCGAGGCTAAGCCGGAGACCGCGGCAGTACGGCTTCTGTACGGAATCGGCTATAAAACTGAGATCAACTACCTAGTTCCGTCAATAACCATTCCCGGAAAGGGAACATTTAGAGATGTGCGGCTCGAAGCTCGTCCCGATAACGTGGAGCGGCTCGAAGAATGGAAATGGAAGAGTAACCCGTTTGTCGGTTCAAAAGAACTTCAGGGCCTGAAGATGATGATGGTCTTTATGACCAATTGGGACGTACTTGACCTGCAGAACAAGGTAATTGAGGTCGACGGAGAGCATCAGTACATCGTCAGCGATCTTGGGTCGACCTTCGGTCGGCTGGGCAACAATAACTTTCCGATCATTTATCGATTCGGGAGGAAAGTTGGAAATCCGCAGGCCTATGCGAAGACGAAGTTTATCCGCCGTGTCGAGCGTGACGGTGACGTGATTCTTTCGTACAAGGGCAAGAGTCGTGGTGTTTTCAAAGGAATAACCGTCGAAGATGCCCGATGGCTCTCGACGCTGATGAGCAAGCTTAGCGATAAGCAGATCGGGGATGCGTTTCGAGCTGCAAACTACTCGGACGCTGATGTGAACTCATATGTCGCGGCCATCAAACACAAGATCGCGGAATTGCAGGACGCCGCTTCCTCCAATAACCTTGCGTCGAAATAACCGCCATGAAACGCGCGAATCTTCTAGTCTTGATAATTATGGGATTAGCCGCGGCCGGAGCACTGGGGCTTTTTCTCTCAAGGCCAAGTGCTCCAGTAGTCGCCGCCAACACTCAGCCGGCCGCCAAAGCTAACACTAACACGGCTCAATCGCCGCCAGCGAACACCGCGTCATCCAACCCGATGCTCGCCGCGGCGGCTGCAGGCAGCGGAGATCAACCGGTCTCGACAGGATCGTTTTTCGAGACCACCGCTAGCATCCTTCTACAGTTGCTTCTAGCGGTCCTTCTTTCTGCGGTACTCGCTTTCCGTCCGCGAAAGAACTTCCCGTTGTTCCAGCGGAACCTTTACGTAGCTCAGACGCAGATTTTACTCTCGGCCGTGGCCGCTGCATTGATGATGATCGTCGGGGACAACGCTGCACGGGCGTTCGCGATCTTTGCGGCCGTCTCGATCGTCCGGTTTCGCACGAATATCCGCGATCCAAAGGAAGTAACGGTGCTGCTCATCAGCTTGGCTCTTGGGCTGGCGGCTGGAGTTGGCAGGTGGGATCTCGGTATAGCCCTTTGTGGATTCTCGCTCGTGCTGCTATGGGTGCTCGAATACAACGAGCAGGAACAGGCGTTCCGTTCGATGGAGCTCACCGTAAAAACGCGGAACATTGATCTCACTCAGGACCTGCTAAGAAAGATATTTAGTAAAAACAAACTCGACGCCGAAGTCCGCCAACTTGATCCTTCCGACCCTGACACTCCTGTCGGCCGTATTCAGTACTACCTGAATCTGCGGTTGAATCTGAGCACTGATGTTCTTTCCGATAAGCTCATGGCGAGTGACCCAAACATCGAAGGAATCCAGTGGTCGAAAACAAAGAACGCCACCGACGTTTATCAATAAAGCAAAGAAGGGGGCACCGAGCTTGCCTCCTTTTTTCACTGATGATCGTGGCAAATTCGGTAGCCACAGGCTAGGATTGGGGTTGAAGATCAGACCAGACCCAGGTGTGCAATGTGAACACGTTATCCTTGAAAGGGCGGCAGGAGAGATAGCAGGAAGCAAGCGACACGAAAAAGCCTGCTAAGGTTTAACGCCTCAGCAGGCTCTTTAGTGTCGAGGCTGCGACTAACTAATCTAACTAACGAACTAACAGGCTACCTAAGCAGCCAACTAACTAACTAATCGAACTAACTAACAAACAGCCTCGACACTTCGAATATTATCAAACGAGGTCGAAGAGCGCAAGTCCCCCTGTGCTGTCTGCAGGATCCAGGTTCCCGTGTCCTCCAACGCTGTTATCTACCCAACCTTCGCTGATCTTCCCGCCGACCCTTTCTTAAGCAGTCCGTATAGGTTCGCTTCCAGCAAAAAAAGCCGCCCGGCTTCCTTGCCGAGCAGCTGTTATTGACACTCAAACTAAGGTTAGTACCTGCCTTAGTTAGCAGTTACCAGCGACACCGTTCCCGCGGCAGCTGCAGTTTTTGCCGCATGAGCGGCTTTATACGCGGCCTGTTTTACCGGACCAAACTCTTTATAGTAATCCTGTACGTAAGCTTTAATCTTGCGGTGGAATAGGCCTGAGAAATAGCCAAAGTTCTTCATTTCTTTGTAGGCGGTGTCATAGTCCCACCCGTAGTTCTCCAAGCGATAGATCGCCCCTGCGAGTCCTGTCCGGTGCATTCCGGCTGCACAATGAAGATAGATCTTTCCATTGGACGGGTCGTCAGCAACCTTTAGGAATTCGGTGACGCTTTCGTCCTTTGTGTTCCACCCGGTCATGGGGATGTTGACGTACTTCATTCCCAGCGATTCCACCGTAGATTTGGCGAACGGTTCATTGTCCTTTCGCAGATCGATCACGGTGTTGATTCCGAGCTCTTTCAGAGCCTTGTAATCTTCCTGACTCGGCTGAGCACCGCGATAAAGACGCTCGTCCATCTGGCCGAAGTTTGCGATGTGAATAGTGGGAAATGCTTTCGGGGCAGTCGGAAGAGTGTAATCCGATGCAACAACCGAAGCGGTAGACCCTGCGTGCGCCATCGAGGCGGTTGTGGTGGAGTCGGCCTGAGCCGATGCGAATGTCGCGCCAGCGAACAGCGCGATGAAGGTGGTGAAGATCTTTCGCATAAGTTTCAATTCCTTTTATTTTGCAACGCTTTGGGCGTTGGCGAATGGCAGCTCGACACGTCGAGCAGCAATAACTATTTGGGCTGAATCGGAGCCACAAGATTTGTGAGGATCAACGGCTCTTTTGTGTTCGAGAACGAAATTTAGAAGCCCTTCATTTAATCTTCGTTGCCAATAATTTATCATTACCGTCAAGTGAGCGAAGACAAATTTCATTTCCGGCCCGTAACCCTTGTGTTGATAGCGGTTTTCCTCTGGAGCACCGGAGGGCTTTTTATTAAGCTCACTACGCTCGACGCGTATCAAGTGACCTTTTTTCGTTCACTTTTCGCGGCAGTTACGGTCCTCATTATTACCCGCAAAGACGGACTGAAGATCGACGCGTTCGGAATTTTCACGTCGATCATATATGCCCTACTTCTGTTCCTTTTCGTTTGGGCGACCAAGAAAACCACTGCGGCAAACGCGATATTTCTACAGTATACGGCCCCTATCTACATCCTGATCCTTGCTCCGTTCGTGATCGGGGAGAAATTCCACGTCCGTGATCTGATCACGGTCGTGATCGTGCTGGGGGGAATGAGCCTCTTCTTTGTCGGGCAGCTTCGGCTCGAGGATTATCAGGGAAACATTGCCGCGCTCGGATCCGGCATACTTCTCGGGCTGTACATAATGCTTCTCCGGCATCCGAAAGCCGATGGGTTTAATCCAGTCATTGCAGTTATCTACGGTAATTTTCTACTCGCTCTATTGACCGCTCCAACCGGGATCTCGGCTGTTCCGACGATGACAGGAATGGATTGGTTCGCCGTCGCATTCCTCGGTATCCTTCAGATCGGTGTTTCGTATATTCTGTTCGTGAAAGGCGTTCGCGGTGGAACTCGCCCGCTCGACGCAAGCCTGATCGGATTCATAGAACCGCTGCTGAATCCGGTGTGGGTGTTTATTTTCGTGGGAGAGCGTCCGTCGCAATGGGCACTTCTCGGCGGAGCCATAATAATCACCGCCATCGCGGTCCACTCGATCCGCCAGTACGCGGGAAGGAAGCCTTTAGCAGCGTAACTGAATGGAGCACCCGCTGATCCAGTCTCTGTTTGACGATCTCGAGCCGTCGCCGCAGACGGTGACTGAGTTGAATCTCGAGATCAAGTCGGCGCTCGAACAACGATTCAACAATGTCTGGGTCGAGGCGGAGATAACAAACTTCAGCGTTGCTTCCTCGGGGCACTGGTACTTCTCCTTGACCGACGGCGAATCGTTCATCAAGGCTGTGTGTTTTAAGGGAACCAACTGGCGGATCCGGTTCAAACCTTTCGACGGCCTTCAGGTCCGCGTTCGCGGGAATATCACAAGCTGGGAACGCCGTAGCGAATATCAGCTCGCGGTCGAATCGCTCCAACCCGTCGGCGAAGGAGCATTGACCGTCGCTTTCGAACAGATCAAGGCAAAGCTGGCGAACGAAGGATTGTTTGACGAAGCTCTCAAGCGTCCGATACCCGTTTATCCAAGACGCGTCGGAGTCGTTACGAGTCCAACCGGCGCCGCGATCCACGACATTCTTAACGTCCTCGAACGCCGGGCACGGTCGGTTCATATCGTCATCATACCGACCCAGGTACAAGGCGAAACAGCCGGCGAACAGATCGCGAGAGCGATCGCGAACGCGAACAAGTTTTCGGGATCGGCCCCGCTGGAACAGAAGATCGATGTGCTGATCGTCGGCCGCGGGGGCGGGTCGGCTGAAGATCTTTGGGCGTTTAATGAAGAACGCGTCGCTAGAGCGATCAGGGCATCTAACATCCCCGTGATTTCCGCTGTCGGCCACGAGATCGACTTTACCATAGCAGATATGGTCGCGGATCTTCGAGCCCCGACTCCGTCTGCCGCCGCCGAGATAGTCGCTAGAGCAGAGGCCGAGATCATCGAACATCTCGATCGATCAACGGCAGACCTGTTCAACTCGATCAGCTACAAATTGCTTTGGGCGAGAAACGAGCTGCAGGAACTTGCTCTGTCGCCTGCGTTCCAGTTGTTCCCTGCTGACGTGAAAAGCCTGGGGAGCCAGATCGAAAACCTGATCGAGAATGCCGCTGATTCCATAGAATCGCGGCTCCGACGAGTGAACGAACGGCTCGGACGAGCGTCGGCCGCCCTCACGCCGATATATCTCGCATCGCGGATCGCCCGCAATGACCGTCGACTCGCATTAATCGAGCAGCGGATCACCTCGAAAGCGTCGGAACTTACCGGCGATCGCGAACGGTCATTAGCAACAGCCGTAACCCGGCTCGATGCCCTGTCACCGCTTGCAGTTCTCACTCGCGGCTACTCCATCACACAGAATTCGAGCGGCGAGATCATTAGAAATGTGCATCAAACCGACGTTGGCGAGCGTATAAAAGTTCGCGTCGCAAACGGCCGGCTTTCGGCTGAAGTTAAGGAGCTTTTAGAGGATTGATGCACGACGGATCGCCACAAGCAGTCTCGAAAGAAATGACGGTGCAGCTCGGTGGCTACGTGGTCGCGGCGCCCCGTAGCCGGTGGAAGAAGGTCATTTTGATCGTGCTCGGTTCCCTTTGCTCCATCGCTCTGGTCGCCGTTATGGGATTCTTTCTCTACTGGCAATCGCTTCGATCAACTCCGCAGTATTCCCTTGCACTCATAGTGGACGCCGCCAAACGAAACGATCAAGCCACGGTTGATCGCCTCGTTGACATCGATGCGGTCGTCGATGATTTCCTGCCGCAGATCACCAACAAAGCTGTCGAGCTTTACGGCCGCGGATTGCCGCCGTCGGTCGTTCAGCAGGTCGCCCGTGTAGCTGCTCCGGTCATGCCCGCAGTCAAGGCTCGCGCACGCGACGAATTACCCGTCGCGATCCGCCAGAAAACGGCCGCGTTTGGATACGTTCCCTTCGAAGCAATGGTGCTTGGCGCGGGTCGATATCTCACTATCAAAGAGGACGGTGACACGGCGACGGTCACAAGCCTCATTCCTGAACACGATTTCGAAGTGCGTATGAAGCGCGACGGAAGCGAATGGAAGATAGTGGCAGTAAAAGATGATAAGCTGGCGACAAATATAGCTCAGCGAGTCGGGCAGGAGATCATCGCGATCGCGACGAACGGCCCAAACTCAGGTCGGAGCCGTCTCGGTGTAAAGAACATCAACGATCTCTTGAATGAGGCTGAAAAGATATTCAGATAACTATGTCGAAATCATTCGAAGAATCCCTCAAGGAACTTGAGCAGATCGTCACCCAACTTGAAGAAGGCGACCTCGCCCTTGAAGAAAGCTTAAAGTTGTTTGAAGGCGGCGTCCGGCTCTCGCGCGAATGCCGCGAGCGACTCACGGCTGCCGAGCGTCGAATCGAAGTTCTAATGAAAGAAGCTGACGGGTCACTCGCGCTTCACTCGATCGTTCCGGAGGATGAATGATCAGCGGCCGGCAACCATCATCGCTACGGCCGCCGCTATCACCACTACCACAAGCCCGAGAGCTATCGCAGCGACAACAAGCGAATAGATCACGATCCCCGTCGTATTATCTCGACCGGTCTTGCCGTTAAAGGCGTGTCCGCAGCCGCGACATTTCACGTGGGTCAATATCTTCGGCCCAAGCACTCCGCCCCACCAAGTGAACTTCATCGGTTGCGCTCCTGAGGCGTTACATTTCGGACAAGGTGCGTAGTTGGTCATGAATTCTCGCGTGCCCGCTAGGTCAGTTCCATATCTATGCGACGTAGGTCTCGACTAAACAGAAAATTAATATCAGGTAGACACTAGAATTCATTACGGGCGCCTCCTACTTTATATACCCGATCACCACCTCTTTCGAAAGCGACCGAAAGGTATAGTAATGTTCTCGGATCAGGTGTCTGCCGCCATTCCTATCTATCGCCCAAACCGAGCCCCGTTTTTATGGCAGGCATACGGCGTCATTTTCCCGCGACCATATTGATGCCTACCGTAATCAAGGATCTCTGAGGATTTTATGAGGAATTGTCGAATCAATAGAAAAGGGTCCCGGGAGCGTGTTCCGGAACCCTTTAGATCAATATGATCGTTTCAATTAATCCCGCGAGCTAAAGATCGACAGGATGTACCAGAAAAGCAGTGCGATTCCGGCAAAAAGGGTAAGGGAAGCCGCTACGTGTTGTTTCGTATTGTAGTTGTGCAGGACCTGCGACGTGTTGTAGAGAATCGCAGTTCCGGCGAACGCCACCATCACAAACGCGAAGATGCTGCCGAGTGAGAATCCGAAGATCGCGCTCGCGACAATGAATCCCAGAGCTGCAAATCCGCCGATCGCGATTATCGGAGCAAGCCAGGAAAAGTCGGCACGCGTCAGGAAAACGGTCGCGGTTATTCCCAGGAACAGCCCGATAGTGACAATACCGGCCTTCGGGATCACAGATGCGTCCGAATAAGTAGCCGCTATGAAGATCATCGGCACGAAAATTATCGCCTCGGCAACGACGAAAATCCCGAGTCCCAGATATTGCATCGCTGAGGACGTATCGGAAACTGCCCACCGATTAGCCAGATAGGAGATGCCCATAAAGCCGGCCAAAACGACAAGCCAGCCCATGCTGCCGCCGAGAGTTAGGACACCGAGGATCGCATAGGCGGCACCAGATACGAAAAGAAATGTTTCAATCGCCACGAACGCCAAGATGGCGGCCGCGAGCAGGAGATAAGTTTTGCGGATGAACCTTGCCCGGTCTGCCGGGAGAGCATCAGCCGCCGAATTTCCAAAAGATGTTGCGTATTCGTTCATATGCTGTTTCTTAGATGGGTTGCAGTGAAAAAGCGTTGACTAGATTCGATTGAAATTCATGGTATCACAACTACTTAGGCACTTGCGCGATCGCTTTCGACGCCGGTTCGCCGCCGGACATCTGCATCGCGACGATCATCTCACGGCCCTGTGGCCCCAACTTGGGCAGATGGAGTGCGAAAACGATCGCCCCGATAACGCAGACCGTCCCGCCGATCGCTACCGTTTCCGCCGGTCCGACAATGCCGGCGATAGTCCCGGCCAGCAGTGAACCAAGCGGAGCAAGTCCCATGAACATCATTGAATACACGCTCATCACACGGCCGCGGAGTTCATCCGGAACCATAGCTTGTACCAGCGTGTTTGATGCAGCCATCTCCGTCATCATTGCGAATCCAACGGGAACGAGGATAAACGCAGAAACGATCACGTTTCGAGACAGCGAGAAGGCTATCAGAAACACACCTAATCCCCCACAAGCCGCTGCTACCCACTTCCCGAGGCCGAATACGTGCTTACGCGATGCGAGAGACAGGGCTGCCATCAGGGCTCCCAGACCGCTGCTGCCCATTAGAAATCCGAGTGTGCCGGAGTCGCCGCCGAGATATTCACTCGCAAAAACCGGCATCAGGACCGCATAGGGTGTTCCCGCGAGGCTTACAAGGCCGAGCAACAGCAGCAACGCTCGGATCGGCGGGGTCGTCGCGACATATACGAAACCTTCCTTGATCTCGGCGAATGGTGATTTGAGTTCACGCCGCACGGTTGGGGCGATCTTCATCGACAGAAGGCTAAGCAGAACAGCGATGTAGCTGATCGAATTGCCAAAAAAACACCAGCCTTCCCCGACGGCCGCAACCAGGATCCCGGCGATCGCCGGGCCTATTATCCGGGCACCGTTGAACATTGATGAGTTAAGGGCTATCGCATTTATCAGGTCTTCACGACCGACCATATCGGAGACGAAAGACTGACGGGCCGGAATATCGAATGCGTTTCCGACACCGAAACCAACCGCGATCACCAGCAGGTGCCAGATCTGAATATTTCCCGTGAGAGTGAGGGCGGCCAACGTTCCGGCCAGCAGCATTGCCCATGATTGGGTGACGAGCAGGATTCGGCGTCGATCGAAACGGTCGGCAGCGGTTCCGCCAAATGGAGCTAAGAGAAGCACCGGTATTTGCGATGCAAAGCCGACTGTCCCGAGCAATATTACCGAACCGGTCATCTGATAGACCAGCCAGCTCTGAGCGACCGTCTGCATCCACGTCCCGGTCAGCGATATGAATTGTCCAGCGAAAAAGAGTTTGAAATTGCGATGCCGCAGAGCGCGGAATGTCGAGGCCAGGCGGCCCTGCGGCGGTGAGATTGAGGCTGCATCGTTGCCCATGGGAAGCAGATCTTGACGACAACTCTATGCTACACAATCACCGCATAAACTTCACTGCAGTACCAATCAACAAGAAGACCGCACCTAATCCCAGCATTATCCAGACCAAAATAAGATTCCTCTTGCCGAAGACCATCTGCCAGAGTCCGGCTACTAGAGAGGTCAGGCCGATGAAGAAAACCAGAGCAAAGATCCCGAACATAAATACTATGTCCGATTCCGAGCCCGTGAATCTGGTGCTTGCACGAGGGTCGTTGTTATGGATCACGCCGTACATCACCCACGACAATACCGCCATCCCGCCCATCAGAGCGCCGCCCAAGATGATCTGGACTGTTCCTAAGGCTCGGAGCGTCGCGGGCGACTTGATTCCCGTTTGAGGAGAGTTCATATCGCGGAATATTAAACTAGCGCCTTCAAATCCAAAAACGCCGACCTACCTCAATCCCTGGCCATATTGTTCCGTTCCGAAGCTCCCGATTCCATTGAGGCGGAACGAGAAGACGAAGCGGTTTTCGTTGCGTACTCCAACATTGAAGGTGTAGAACTGAACGGCGAGAGCGCAACAATCGTAGGCGTAGCCCAGAGTGTAAAGCGATGAGATAAGCGGCGACAGGCGTGAGGCTCGACGGTTCTGGAAATCGAAGAAGAGCGATGCTCCACCGTAAAGGCCTTTGTCGCGATCGCCGAGGAAGATCGCGGGGCTCCATTGCGACCCGCGTAGAGTCCCGGGCTCTTTTCCTTCGGCGTTTGCGTATCTCTGAAGTGACGGGACAAGCGTGACCGCACGAGTGTAATAGAACGTCTGAAAGATCTTCACGAGTCGAGTGTCGTAACCGACCGTGGCCGACACTGCCCGTAGCCCGTCACCCTGAAAACCCCAATCCGTGCGGCCGTTGAAGAATATTGTTTTCTGCGGTCTGTACGTTGCATCGATGTTGATCGGCGAGAACCGCCGCGGCACGCCGCCAAACGTGTAGAACGACATCGTCGTGATCGGCGCGATCTGGTTTCGGCGGCCGGGTTCGAGAGCACCGCCGAAGTTCGGGTCGAAGAAATATTTACCGCGTACCGTTAGCGTGAAGATCTCGTAAGGCTGAACCGCGTCGACCGAGGTTTGGTTCGCCTTCGTGACAGATGAATCGGTCACGTCCAGGACCTTCGAGATATCGGCAAGTTTTTTCTGGGCCTCGGTGGTCACAGCCTCGGAATACCGCCGCGTATAAAACCGATTCGTCACGCCGAATTCGATCTCGTTGGTATTCGCGATCGTGTCCATATAGTCGAACCGAATTATTTTTTGAAAATTATTCACGCCGCCGATGTAGCGATACGTGAGAAAAGGTTCGATCGTGTGGCGAAATTGAAATCTATCTTCCTTACCGTAATAATTCCGGGCCAGTGCGACCGGTCGAACATCGAATTCGAACTCCCCGTACTTGCGGATCACATCGCGGCCCGTGACCTGTCGCATATCGTTGAACGAATTGGAATAATACGTCACTCGCCCGCCTGCAGTAGCGGTGAAATTAACGTACTTTGTCGAGATGGGAAGTGTGACTTGCGGATAGATGTCGAGCCGCTGACCGAGAGCTGGCGACACGACCGGATCGTTGCCGGTCTTAGCTCGATAGGCATCCACATCAGTGACCTGTTCTCGTCGCGAAACCCCCTCAACACTTGCTTTGTATGAAAAATATACCGGCTTCAAGAACGAGAGTTGTGACGGACGCTTCTCAAAATTCACGCTCGGAAGATTACGAGATTTCACGCTCACGTTTGGGATTGAGATCACCTGCGAACGGGCTAGGAGATTGAACGTATAGTTGTTCCAGCTCTTGTTAACGAAGGCCTGTGAAACTTCGATCGGTGAGATGATCTGTTGAACACCGTCAAGGAACTGCTGGCGAAACGCAAGATTTGAAGTAAGGCGAACGTCTACCGCCGCAGTAAATCCGTTCGAGAAATACTGAACGCCCTCGGCATATACCATTGACCCGCCCTCGTCCGGATTCTCGGCGCTCGCGCTCGCACCGAAGATTCGGTCTTTGACGGCATAGAACCCGGCGTTGAAATACGAACGCGAATTCGCACGCGTGCGAAAATCGGCGCCGTAACCGACACCGCGTGACGTGTAGATATCAGTACGAAGAGTGACGTCGGCCGAACGCCCAAGAGTCTGAAAATAGGCGCCCGACAACCGAAAGCCCTTATTGCCAGAGAATCCGAAGGTCGGCGTCAGGAAACCGGACGCTCGGTCGCGCTCCTTTATCGGGATAGAGGCATACGGGATCGGCAGCAGCGTGATGTCCTTGATCTTGAACTTCGCACCTTTAAGCTTCACTCGATCGTTCTGCTTTATTCTCGCCTCGTCTGCCGTGAACGACCACTTAGGCACCGCTTCTTCGCAAGCCGTGAACACGCCCTTTGTCACGACCACCTCGGTCAGGGACACTCGCTCAACCCTATCCGCCGTGAAGTAGATGACCGTTCCGTCATTAGTCTGATTGGTGAATCCGGTTGATTCTTCAAAGTTGCCGAGTTTGGTCTTATAGTTCCACGTCGCCCTGGCCCCGGTGATCCGCTGATCGTCGCCTTGGTCAAATACGACGCTGCCCTCGGCGATCATCTTATTCTCGGCCTCGACGATCTTGATCGAATCTGCCTGTAAGCGGTAGATCCCGTAACGGACATCGACGTTTCCCTTGTGCGTAACGATCCGCTTCCCCGCTTCGCCCTCGACCGACTGACTCTCCGAATAGACAACGACCTCGCCGTCGCCGCCTTCAGGCTTTACGACCGGACGGACCGATTTCGGAGCGGAGATATCCTGCTGAGACGAGACCGGGTTAATGTTCGGCGTGTCGGTGATCGGGTTGGCTACGCGGCGGTCAACGGGGTTCGTCTGCTGGCCCGATATAGTCAGGACAAACAGCGTTGACAGCACCAAGAAATGGAAGATTCGCAACAACCGCATCGAGAATTCCGAGAAGAATGCTTTGATGCTAACACGCTGACAACTACCGGCCAAAGGCATGTGGTAAACTGCCGTAAATATGGCGAAACAAAAGGTTTTGGTCGTCGAGGACGAAGAGCTGATGCGGACCATTCTTCGTATTCTGCTCGAGGGTGAAGGCTACGAAGTTTTCACGGCCGACAGTGCCGAAGCCGCCATCCGCATCTTCCCCGAACACGACATCGCCGTGACCCTGACCGATATCAAGATGGCTGGGATGGACGGCCTCGCCCTGCTTGATCAGATCAAGTCGATCGACGAACACGCGATCGTAATAATTATGACCGCGTTTTCGTCCGTCGATTCCGCGATCGCCGCCCTGCGGAAAGGGGCCTACGACTACGTTACCAAACCGTTCGTTAATGAAGACCTGCTGCAGCGGGTCCGCAACGCCGTACGGAATCGGACACTGTTCGCGGAGAATCGAGCACTTCGACGTGAGCTGAACCGGCAATACAACTTTCCCGAGATCGTAGGGACGAGCGATAAGATGCAGCGCGTCTTCGAACTCGTGTCGAAGGTTGCTGACACCAATTCGAACATTCTCATCTTAGGCGAAAGCGGTACCGGCAAAGAGTTGATAGCCCGTTCGCTGCACTTCAACAGCAGCCGTTCTGCGAAGCCTTTCCTCGCCGTCAATTGCGGAGCGTTGCCGGAGTCGCTATTAGAGAGCGAACTATTCGGCCATACGAAAGGAGCTTTTACGGGAGCAGTTGCCGATAAAAAAGGGCTGTTCCGCTCAGCCGAAGGAGGCACCATCTTCCTTGACGAGATCGGCGAGATGCCGTTGCCCCTGCAGGTTCGTCTGCTTCGGGCTTTGCAGGAGCACGAGGTCACACCGGTCGGATCGTCGCTGCCCCAGAAGTTTGACGCTCGCATCATCGCCGCAACGAATCGGGATCTTGCGAAGGAAGTCGAGGCTGGCAATTTTCGGGAAGATCTTTTCTACAGATTGAACGTCATCGAGATATCCCTGCCCCCGCTTCGTGATCGGCCCGATGATATTCCCCCACTTATCCGACACTTCATAGCGAAAACGGCGGCGTCACAAAGCTCAGTCGTCAAGCCCGTCAGCCGCGACACGATGGACACTCTCCAATCCTATTCGTGGCCGGGCAATGTTCGCGAGATGGAGAATGCAGTAGAGCGGGCGTTTATATTAAGTGGCGACCATATCGGACTTTCCGATCTGCCGCAGAAGGTGCAGAAAGCGACCGGGTCTACGGCTTCCACAGCTGACGCGAACGCTTCGCTCGAATCGGTAGAACGCTCGCACATTCTCCACACGCTTAACACGGTCGGCGGCGATAAGGTCGAAGCCGCTCGAGAACTTGGCATCGACCTTTCAACTTTGTATCGAAAATTAAAGAAGTACGAGGAAGGCTAAGCGCCGGAGATCTCAAGTACAAAAAAATCCGTGTCATTGATGCGGGTGATCGTTCCCTGCGAAAACGGTGCCTGATAGAAGTCGTCAGCCGGATAGGCAGTTCCGTCGACTGCCGAGCTGCCCGTATTTTCGCCGCCCGCGATCAGCTCTGCGGGAAACCAATCCTCAACCGTGACGCTTTTCGCAGCCCCCTGCGATCGGGCAGCGAGTTGTTCCAATAGCTTCTTGGTGGCTTCCTCGTCTAATCGAAAGACCGCGACGATCTTCTTTGGCGAATCTATTTGCTGCCAGACTATGTCCTCCGGCTCAATGGTGAAGTTGATGAGCAGGCCGAGCTCTTCAGCCTTATCGTTCGCTTTCTTGGGAACCGATGCGACCCGATTCGCCGCGGCATTTGCGGACGCAGAGTTTGCGGCCGGAGCCGTACAGGATGTGAATATTAGTGCTGAAAAAAGGAGTACAGCCGGCGAGAAACGTCTGAGAAACAGCATCCGTAATAAACTACGCCCGATAACCGGATTATGCAACGCTTCGGCAAAACCATCCGAGTCGCCCGTCAACTCATTTATGTTTCTGACACATACAAAATTCGCGCTTAGTTTGACTCTTATCTTGGTGGCCGCTGCCGGAGTCTTAGCACAAAACACCGGTCCTAAGGCCGCCGTAGCCGCGTTCTATAAATACGACGCCGCGCATTCGCAGGTCTTCAATAGGAAGAACATCGACGCCCGTAGACGATGGTTTAGCGATGAACTCTACAAACTCTTTTTGAAAGAACTCGCTCGTGAAAAGGAATACCTAGCCAAGAACCCGACCGACAAACCCCACTTCGGCGACGGACTTCCGTTTCGTCCGCTCGATGAAACGTGTGAGCTAAACGGCAAGAATTATGGTCGAACGATCTCGTACGGCCAGGTCACGGTGAAAGGCGAAGTCGGCAACGTGGATGTGTATTTCAAATATCCGCACGGCTGCAACATCGCGGACGTGCTCTATGCGATAAACATGTCGAAGGAGCGCGGGCGATGGGTGATCGACGACATTCGGTACATCGCGGACAACACTTCGCTAGTCGAGGACCTCGATCGGAAAGAATACTGACTGGAGTGGCCAGCGTCCCGATTGCAACGAGCATCTCGCTCAACGCTGGTGAACGAGACGCTCACCACTCAAGTCAGCGTGTGCTAAAATCATGGCTTATACCTCGATAAGCTATGACACCAGAGATCAAAGAAGCGTTAACTCCCGCCGAAGCTGAAAAAGAGCGTTGGGAACAGGAAACTCTCCAAAACGTACTCGATAAAACCCCCGAGCGAAAGAAGTCGTTCGAAGGCGTTTCCCTTGAGCCTGTCGATCGTCTTTACACCGAAACTGACAGCGACGGAATTGACGTTGGCTTCCCCGGCGAGTATCCGTATAAACGCGGCATCCACCCGACCGGTTATCGTGGCAAGCTCTGGACGATGCGGCAGTTCGCGGGATTTTCATCGCCTGAGAACACAAACGCGCGCTTCAAATACCTAATGGAGCACGGCCAGACCGGCCTATCCGTCGCCTATGATCTTCCCGCATTGATGGGACTCGACGCCGATTCTCCGCTGAGCGAAGGCGAGGTTGGAAAGTGCGGTGTAGCCGTTTCATCGCTCGCCGATTTCGAAGTTCTCTTCGACGGCATCCCGATCGATCAGGTAACCGTCTCGCAGACAATCAACGCTCCCGCACCGATCTTCCTGGCGATGTATCTCGTCGTCGCGGAAAAACAAAAGGCCGACTTCAACAAGATCTCCGGAACACTGCAGAACGAC
This sequence comes from Pyrinomonadaceae bacterium, assembly GCA_039916585.1. GTDB lineage: Bacteria > Acidobacteriota > Blastocatellia > Pyrinomonadales > Pyrinomonadaceae > OLB17. The sequence continues at coordinate 19,670 of JBDSLC010000132.1, forward strand.
ATACTCAAGGAATACATCGCCCAGAAAGAGTGGATCTATCCCATCAAGCCGGCAATGAAGCTCGTGATCGACACCTTCGAATACACGACCAAACACGTCCCGAAATACAATCCTATTTCAGTTAGTGGATATCATATCCGCGAAGCCGGTGCGACGGCGCTCCAGGAGCTTGCGTTCACGCTTCGTGACGGAGTTGAGTACGTCCAATACGGCGTCGATCGCGGGATGGACGTCGACGAATTCGTCCCGCGGCTGTCGTTCTTTTTCAACGCTCACAACGATTTCTTCGAAGAGATCGCCAAGTATCGAGCCGCCCGCGTTGTGTGGGCTCGTACTATGAAGAAGCGCTTCGGCGCAAAGAATCCGCGGACGATGCAACTACGCTTTCACACGCAGACCGCCGGCGTCTCGCTAACCGTTCAGCAGCCGCTCAATAATATAGCCCGAGTCGCGATCCAGGCACTCGCAGGCGTGCTCGGCGGAACTCAATCGCTCCACACCGATTCGTTCGACGAAGCCCTCGCCCTGCCGTCCGACAACGCGGCGTTGATATCTCTTCGAACTCAGCAGATCATCGCCGAAGAAACCGGCGTCGTTAACACGGTCGATCCGCTCGGCGGTTCTTGGTACATCGAATCCTTGACCGAGAAAATGATCGACGGCTGTATGGATTACTTCGCAAAGATCGACGGATTCGGCGGTATGGTCGAGGCGGTCGAAGCAGGATTTCCGCAGCGTGAGATCCAGGAATCTGCCTATCAGTATCAGAAAGCGGTAGAGCGTAAAGAGCAAGTCATAGTCGGTGTAAACAAATACGCGATGGAGACCGAGATCCACAAGACCGACATTCTCCAGATCGACGAATCCGTCCGCACTCACCAACTCGAACGCCTCGCCCACACCAAAGCTACCCGCGATAACGGAGCCGTCGGGAACGCTCTCGAAAAACTAAAAAAAGCAGCAACTTCCAACGAGAACACAATGCCCGCCATTATCGAATCCGTAGCCGCTTACGCAACCGTCGAAGAGATCTGCGTCGCCCTGAGAGATGTATATGGCATTTACGAGGAACCGGCCTTTTAGTTTTTAAGATTTGGAGCAGAGTGCAGGAAAGTAGTCTTCCGCTTTCATGTTTTGACACGACTGTTGCATTTATGCCACTATACTCGGCCCGGTCAAATGCCGGGCTGTTCTTTGAAACCATCGAGAAGAAGGGGGCGATGCTCAATTAAGCGGAGCCAAATGACCCGGCAATTTTTCCAAGATTGTTGCACACGCGTTTCAAACAGCGTTTCATTTGGTGGGACTATTGTGGGACTAAATATGGACAGCGGGACTTAAATATTCACAGCAACGTGATTTAGAGGCTTTCCACAGGTGTTTCAAACGATGTTTCAAATGGCGTTTTAGATGGCTCGTCATATGAAACGAAACACCCTACCCCATAAGTTGTTGAAAGCTCGTGTAAGTCGTATATCCTGAGTCACGCGGTTCAAAACTCTGTCGCGTGTTTTCAACTAAAACACGTTAGCCCTTACTTGCCAATTTGCGGCGATGTGGATTAACTTAGCGGGTACATTCCTGTTTACGAATCTATTTCAAACTTGAGGATCTTTAAGATGAAACATCTCGCTTTCTATTTGTTGGCGACCATGATGTTCGCGGCGGCTGGCCTTGCACAGGACAAGCCGACGGCTTACATCAACGCCAGGATAATCCCGATCGTCGGCGCACCGCTCGAGCAGGGCGTGCTGTTGGTGCAGAATGGCAAGATCAAGGCTGTCGGCGATGCACGCGCGGTCCGGCTCTCGTCGGATGTGGTGACCGTCGATATGACCGGTAAGACGATAATGCCGGGATTGATCGACACACACTCGCACGCCGGAGGGCCCGCTGGTGCCGATGGCTCTGCACCTATCCAGCCTGACGTGCGTATTCTCGACAGCGTAGACCCGAAAGCCGCGAGCATTCAACGGGTTCAGTCGGGTGGAATCACGACCATCAACGTGATGCCCGGTTCGGGGCATCTCGACAGCGGTCAGACGCTGTATCTTAAGCTTCGAGACGGGGCGAGCAAGATCGAGGATCTGCTGATCTACGACAAGGACGGGAAATATGCTGGCGGCATCAAATTCGCGAACGGCACAAACCCAATGCGAACAGGCGGCGGCCCATTCCCCGGAACCCGTGCAAAGTCTGCCGCCCTTGTCCGGGACGTGTTCATCAAGGCCAGGGAATATCGCGACAAGGTGAAGGCCGCGGGCAACGATAAGTCGAAGCTGCCGCCGCGTGATCTAGGGATGGAGGCGTTGGTCGAGGTCCTCGATCAGAAACGAGTCGTACATTTCCATACGCACCGCCATGACGACATCATGACGGCGATCAGGCTGCAGAAAGAGTTCGGGTTTCGTCTGGTTCTCCAGCACGTGTCCGAAGCTTGGAAGGTTGCGGACGAGATCGCAAAGGCCAAGATCCCGGCGTCTATCATCTTTATCGATTCACCCGGCGGCAAGCTCGAAACAATGGACATCGACTTTCGCAATGGTGCCGCGTTGGAAAAGGCCGGTGCTCTCGTCGGCTTTCACACGGACGACAGCATCACCGATTCCCGCTGGTTCCTGCGTTCGGGCGGACTAGCAATGCGTGCCGGAATGAGCCGGGACAAGGCTCTCTACGCCCTGACCATGGCGGGTGCCATCATGCTCGATATGCAAGATCGAATCGGATCACTGGAAGCCGGCAAGGACGCGGACTTCGTCGTTCTATCGGGCGATCCGCTTAGCGTCTATACGCACGTGCTGGAAACGTGGGTCGAAGGCAAGAAAGTGTTTGACCGTGCAGATCCGAAAGATTACGTGATAGCGGTCGGCGGGAAAGGTGCGGGCGATGGTGATTCGGCGATCCATGACCTTGACTGTTTTGACGGAGATATCGGAGGTAACGAATAGTGAATAGCGAAAAATGGATAGTGGAAAGTCGCCTTCGCCTAGCGGTCCTCGGGCTGATACTTGTGGCCTGCGGTGTTCCGATGGCCGTCGGGCAGATCGCCGTCAAAGGCGAGATGGTTTACACAATGAACGGGCAGCCGATCACTAATGGTGTTGTGCTGATCAACAACGGCAAGATCACGGCAGTCGGAACGGCGGCGTCGATCCAGATCCCGGCTGGTTATCGGACGGTGACGGCAAAGGTCGTCACGCCCGGTTTGATAGATGCTCATACAGTTATCGGCCTGAACGGATATCTCAATCAACCTCACGATCAAATGGCACTCGACGGCGGATCATCGGTTCAGCCGGAACTGCGTGCGACGGACGCATACAACGCCCAAGAGCGTTTGGTCGAGTGGGTACGTGAATTCGGCGTGACGACGATCCACACCGGCCATCAGCCGTCGGCACTTATCCCGGGACAAACGATGATCGCCAAGACGTGGGGCAACACGGTAGACGAAGCGACGATTGTTCCGACGGCAATGGTGTCAGTCGTTTTGGGAACCGCTGCGAACGGCGGTGCTGGAAAATCACCCGGTACGAGAGGCAAGCAGGCGGCGATGCTTCGAGCCGAGCTCATTAAGGCTCAAGAGAATGCCGCCAAGAAGGATGCTCCCAAGGACCTGAAGTCCGAGATAATGATGCGGGTCATCAAGGGCGAGGTACGGCTTCTGATCACAGCCCACAAAGACCAGGACATAATGACGGCTTTGCGGCTAGCCAAGGAGTTCAACCTGAAGATCGTCCTTGACGGTGCGTCGGACGCTCATCTCCTCCTCAACGAGATCAAGGCGTCAGGCTTCCCAGTCATCATACATCCCACAATGGCAAGGGCTGGAGGCGATACGGCAAGTCTTTCGATGGAAACCGCGGGTAAGCTAAAGGCCGCCGGGATTCCCGTAGCTCTGCAAAGCGGATACGAAGGCTATGTGCCGAAGACCCGGGTCGTCCTGTTCGAGGCCGCGATGGCGGCAGCTAATGGATTGTCAAGATCCGACGCACTTGCGTTGATCACGATCGACGCGGCGAAGATACTCGGACTAGATGGAAGGATCGGTTCGATCGCGGTGGGAAAAGACGCAGATATCGCAATGTATGATGGTGACCCGTTCGAGTATTCAAATCACTGTACGGGAACGATCATTAACGGTCGAATCGTCAGTGAAATAGTTCGATAACTTTTACCTTGTCGGGCTTTGACACCGGTAGTGAATAAGTTTATGCTTACATGTTTTCTGCTTGCTCCACGCAATGCAGGAGACACAAAAGGTGCTGAAAACGGTGTGGGAGACGGTTTCGGCACCCTTTTTTCTTTAAAATCTGCTCTTTGGAACGGAGGTTGCATCTCAGGTTTTAGCGGCGATAAGTATGAACGCTGAAATGCAACAGAACAGTACAAGGAGGATGACAATGAAAGAACAACAATTCGACAATTTCAGGAAATACGACAACCCGATCCCGAAGCCTCCCGATGAGCTGTTCGACGATTTTCTCCGAAATACGGAGGCAAGGCTCGTCACCAAACGCTTTAACATAAATCAACGCAAAGCCGACAAGCCTGTGAGCGCAGGTGCGGAGACGAGATAAGCGAACACACAATTGCATATTGAAGGGGTGTCCGAGACTATCGGATACCCTTTTTTGTCACAATAACGACCTGACAATGTAACAGGAAGTCACTCCTCACTTGTTACGTTACCCTTCGGTTGGGTTTCATAGTACTCTCATAGAGTTCCTCGATCCCCTTTTTAACTTTGTACATACATATATGTTTGCAGGCTTCTTGCTCTCGTCGCTACTTCTATTTCAAGCACCGACCGTTTCTCCGCGTCCAGCCGAACCGCAACCAACTCGGCCAAGTCCCGCGGCAACGCCTGATCAGAAGGAAGACCCGCCAGTAGTCAGCAAACATTCCGCTCGCATCGGCGGCCGTCAGTTAAACTACACAGTAACGACGGGTTTCATGCCGATCAAGAATTCGGTAAGCGGCGAGGTCGAGGCTCGTCTGTTTTACATGGCCTACACGCTCGACAATCCGCCCGCAAATCGGCCGCTGATGATCTCTTTCAACGGTGGACCGGGATCGGCGTCGGTATGGCTGCATATGGGTGCCCTAGGTCCGCGACGGGTCAAAATGCTGGACGACGGCCTTATGCCGCCGGCTCCGTACGAGACGGTCGATAACGAATCGAGCTGGCTGGATCAGACTGACATAATATTCGTTGACCCCGTCGGGACGGGATACTCGCGTGCAGCTCGACCCGATCTTGCAAGCAAGTTCTTCTCGGTCAATGGCGATATCGAATCGATCGGTGAGTTCATTCGAATGTATCTCGGGCGAAGCGAACGTTGGCACTCTCCTTTGTATTTGGTAGGCGAAAGCTACGGCACTACTCGAGCCGCGGGCCTATCGAATCACCTCTTTGAGCGAGGCATCGCGGTAAACGGGATTCTTTTGATCTCGACAGTGCTCAACTTTCAGTCGATCAGATTTGCGGACAACAACGATCTGCCGCTCATCCTGATCTTCCCTTCGTACACCGCCACGGCGTGGTATCACAAGCAGCTTCCGGTCGATCTTCAGGCCAGACCGCTTCGCGATGTATTGAAAGAGTCGGAGGCATTCGCGACGAACGAATTCGCTCCGGCGATGCTCAAGATCGATAGGCTCTCAGCGTCTGAAAAGTCGTCACTCCTCGATAAGTTTAGTCGCTATTCGGGGCTCAGCCGGGATTTCGTTGATGAGAATAATTTTCGGGTGGATCTAGATGAATTCAACAAAGAACTTCTTCGAAAGCAACGGCGTTCAACGGGTCGGCTGGATAGCCGTTTCCAAGGATTCGACAAAGACTCTGCCGGTGAAGGGCCGGACTTTGACCCGAGTATGACAGCGATCCGCACGCCATACACCGCTGTGTTCAATGATTATGTTCGCCGTGAACTCAACTTCAAATCGGACCTCGAATATTACATTCTAGGCGGCGGCATTTCATCACCGTGGAACTGGAATACGAACAATCAATATGCCGATACGTCTCAAGCCCTGTCCGCAGCAATGCGTAAGAATCCGTACATGAAGGTATTCGTTGCTAGCGGATATTACGATATGGCTACGCCATATTTTGCGGCAGAGTACACGATAGCCGCCTTAAACCTCGACCCGCAACTTCGTCGAAACTTCTCGTTCGCCTACTATGAGGCTGGACACATGATGTACATCGAAAAGAACTCCCTAAGGAAGTTGAAGGAAGATATATCGGCCTTCATGCAGACCTCTGCAAAGCGTTGATCAGAAGCTGACCTGTACCGACTTAGTCACGTCGATTCTCATGACGGCCTCTTGATCAAATCGACGTTTGTATTCGGCACGGATCTGCTCGATCCTAACGTTCATCGTTTTTCGCTGATTACGGGGATAGAGCAAAATGATCATCTTACTCTTCTCGTGAACTATCGCCCCGTCCTTGCCACGCCATTGTCCATCAGCGTCCATGACGGTTAAACCTTCGGGAAACCGAGGTGTTACGACCTCATCAACAAATTTCTGCCATTCTGATTCGTTAATGGTTCCCCCGGACGATATATTTCGTCCGAAGTACAGTTCGGTTCGAATCGATTTTTCACCGAGATCTCCGGTGAGAATCAGCTCAGACCGCGACATAGCGGGGGGAACGCCGTATGAAGGGAGCGTGAAAATACTGATCAGAAGGCAGAGGCTTAAAGTTCTCATCTCAATGCTCCGTATCGCCTGAAACCATTCGAACCGCGTGGCCTAAGATCGGGGCGATCACGCCAAAACATTCGGCGACGCCTCTTGGTGATCCCGGCAGATTTACAATCAGGGTACCGTTTCTAATACCCGCAACGCTCCGCGAGAGGATAGCAGTAGGCGTCTTGGCGACTGTGTCCCTTCGCATTGCCTCGCATATTCCCGGAACCTCGCGGTCGATCACGCTCAGCGTAGCTTCGGGTGTACAATCCCGCGGTCCGAGGCCGGTTCCGCCCGTCGTAAAGATGAGATTAATGTCTGACCGCTCCGTAAGGGACAGCAACTCTTCTCGGATCGCCGCATGATCGTCCGAGACTACCGAACGGTACAAAACTTCTGCTCCACTAGCTTCTAGCAGAAGTTTCAATCGATCGCCCGACAGGTCATCGCCAATTGTTCTGGAATCGCTCGCCGTCACGATCGCGGCCGATATTTTCACATTCTCTGACATTGTTTCTAAGCCTGCGTAACGTCAAGTTCGGCTAGCCGGCGATTTTCACGAGCACTATAAGCTATGCTGAGCAACACGCCTCCGACCACGAGCAGCATTCCAAATAATGTAACCGGGAAAAGCTGTTCCCCAAAAACAAACACGCCGAAAAATATCCCGTAGATGAGGCCAGTATAGTTGATGATCGCGACTCCGGCCGCCTTCTCGCGCTGTAGTGCGTTGGTAAGAAATATCTGTCCGAGTTGCGATAAAACGCCGATCATAAAAAGCCAGAACCAATCCCAGCCCTGCGGCATTTTCCATGTAAAGAACAGACTGAAAAACCCGACGACGACACCTACGAGTTGGAAATGGAGGACCACAGTGAGTGGATGCTCCTGGTCGCGCATTCGTCGTACGAGATTGTATGCGACTCCCGAGCAAAACGCTGAGAGGATTCCGATCGCTAGATAGTACGGCGACGTTCGCGGGTCGAACTGCTCGATCAACAGAACACCCGCGAACGCCATGGCGTAAAACAGCCACTGCAAAGCTCTCACCTTCTCTCGGAGTACCAAAATCGCGATCACGCTCGTAAAGATCGGCGAAAGATATTGGATCGTCATCGCCGATGCGAGCGGGGTGTTTTGAACTGTTAGGAAGAAGAAATACAATGCGGTCGTACCAAAGATACCGCGTGCGAGGAGAAGGCCTCGGTGCGATCCCTTCCAGTCAGCTCGTGCTCGATATAGTCCTATGAAGCAAAACGAACTCGCAAACAGGCAACGAAAAAATACTACCTCCATCGCCGGTATATGCGAGATCTGTTTGACGATCACATTAGCAAGAGAAAAGGCGAGCGTCGATATGAACATCGCCCGCACGCCTTCGGTTAGAACTTTTTGGGTATCAGCCAAATTATGATTATTGCACAGGTTTTCCCGATTTCGACGAGCAGCCACAATTCTCGGAGCATGATTTCTTTCCGGAGAACGAGCGAAAGCGTTTCCACAGCAGCGAGCCTGAGTAGGCCGCGGCTCCGAGAACGATCAGTGCAACTACTATTGATTGTCCGTCCATTTTTCTAGCTAAACCCCAGCCATCTCCCGCCCTGATAAGTGACAAAGGCCGCAAAATAGGCAAGTCCGGTCATATACGACACCATGAATAAGGTCCAAACCCATGAATTTGTCTCACGCCGAACAACCGCGACAGTGGACATACATTGGATAGCCAAGACGAAAAAGACCATCAGCGTCAATGCGGTTAGCGGTGTCCAAACGGTTTCACCCTGATCGTTCTTCGCTTCACGAATAGCCGCAATAAGGGTCGGTGACTCCTCATTCTCGTCCTTCCCTACGTTGTAGATAATGCTCAGCGTCGACACAAGAACCTCCCTAGCTGCGAAGCTCGCGATCAACGCAACGCCGATCTTCCAGTCGAAACCAAGCGGTTGGATGACAGGCTCGATCGCATGTCCGAGTTTCCCGGCGTAGCTGTTTCGCAGATGTTGACTCTCAGTAACATTAGTGGCTGGCTCGGACTCTGAAACCTTTCTGAAATTCTGATCGAGCTGCGCCTCCCGCGGAAAGTACATCAACGCCCAGAGGATGATCGAGATAGCTAGGATCACGGTACCTGCCCGTTTCAAGAAGAGCCATGCTCGCGTGAGCATGTTCTGAACCACCGTCCGCAAATTTGGCATCCGATAGGGCGGCAACTCCATTATGAATGGGGGCGGCGGCGATTTGAGTATCGTGCGCTTCAGAATGAATGCGACTATCAGGGCGACTACGATCCCTAAAGCGTACATTGCCAACATTAGGACGGCCCCAATGGAAATGAATCCGAGAACCTTCTGACCCGCAAAAAACGCCCCGATCATTAGCGTATACACCGGAAGGCGGGCAGAACAGCTCATGAATGGAGCGATCATAATGGTCGCAAACCGGTCACGCTGGTTCTCGATCGTACGCGTGGCCATTATTCCCGGAATCGCACACGCAAAGCTGGACATCAGAGGCAGAAATGCCTTTCCGTGCAGGCCGACGCGGCTCATGAGCCTATCCAATAGGAAGGCCGCCCGTGCCATGTAGCCGGTGTCTTCCAGGATGGAAATGAACAAAAAAAGAAGAAGTATCTGCGGCAAGAATACAAGGACTCCACCTACTCCCGCGATGATTCCGTCGACGATTAGATCCGTGAGAACACCCGGCGGGAGGCCCGACCGAACGGCGTCGCCGAGGGCTCCGAAGCCTAGTTCCAGCAGGTCCATTGGCACTGTCGCCCAAGTAAATATCGTTTGAAATACGACGAGGAGAATGGCGACGAGAATGATTAGTCCAAAGAATTTGTGCGTCAGGATGCGATCGATCTTTTCGGATATGCCGTGTGCGGCCTGGTCGTTGTGGACTACCGATTCCTGCAGCGCGTTCGAGATAAAATTGTATCGGGCGAATATGCGAGCATTTTCGCCGTCGCCGTTGAGAAAACGCCTCGGCGTCTGAATAGCTGTGAGCGTCTTCGCAACTACATCGGCGAGTTCGTCGACGCCTCGATCAGCCGACGCATTTACCGCAACTACAGGCACGCCGAGCGAGTCTGATAGTTTGCCAATATTGATTTCGTGGTGCTGCTTTTCGAACACGTCGATCATGGTCAAGGCGACGACGACCGGGACGTTAAATTCGAACAACTGCGTTACCAGATAGAGATTTCGCTCAAGATTTGTAGCGTCTACGACCGCGATCACGGCGTCAGGTTTGGGTAGCCCCGAAACTTCGCCGCGCAGGACGTCACTCGCGATCTGCTCGTCAATCGACGTTGCGTCGAGACTGTAAAGGCCGGGAAGGTCGATAAGACGCGAGTGCTGGCCACCGATCGTCCATGAGCCCTCTTTACGCTCGACCGTCACACCCGGATAGTTCGCGACCTTTTGCCCCAAGCCGGTTAAAGCATTGAAAAGGGTGGTCTTGCCGGCGTTAGGATTACCGGCAAGGGCTATTAAGGGGACTGGTGATGCGTCTCGCATAGGTTCGAAGCTGTGCTAGACCGCAACTTCGATGGCCTCCGCTTCGCTGATCCTGAGGGCGAGGCTGTAACCGCGTAGACGGATCTCGATGGGGTCGCCAAAGGGTGCGGATTTGACGACACGGATCTTCACTCCAGGAACGAGCCCCATTTCCATAAGCCGCTTCGGGACACTTCCCTCTCCATGAACGGTCACGACATCCGCCGATGTTCCGATCTCCACGTCAGGCAGCCGCATTAGTTTTTTGCCTCTTTGCGCGGTTTCATCTCCCATAAAACATTAACTATCAGCCACTTACTATTTATCTTGGCGATGTGCATATAATCGACCCAATCCCGCATTTCCAGCTTTACCGTAGACGCTCCACCCGTCACATCAAGGACAGTAACGTCTTTCTGCTGCTCTTCCTTAGGCGTTTGCTTGCCGAATCCGCCGCGAGTTCCCTGCACCAGTGCCATCGCGGTCATGTGATCAAGCCGAGTCTGATTCTGAGCATTCGTGCGGGCGATCCGTTTTGCCAGATCGGGGCTAAGCGCACTCTCCATTTTATCGGCATTCCCTTCGTACCACCCTTCGGCATAGTTCAGGGCCGTCCGTTTTATCGCTTCGCGCTCCGCGTCCGCCTGCGCTGAAACCGCGGTGATCGCGACGAAAATCATAGATAAGGCTGAAATGTATTTGAGCATAGTCATTCGTCCCCTTATATACTATTGAAATTAACTTTCAATTCCAATTGACGTAAACGAAAAGCTTAAAGTTTCAGAATTAGAGCGAACTCGCCGAAAAGGGCGAAATGGGGAGATGGCAACATCTTAAGAGTGCATACAATGAAGTCGAGAAGCACATCAAGCCGAATCTTCAGTGCAGGCCGGAGCGTCCTATCACGGTGGCGAAGCAGAACTCGTCGGATCTCTCAGAAATATCGCAACGCGAATGTATGCCCTGCATCCCATTTTTTTTCGCAGGGTCTATGCGCACCAAACGCGATGAGCAACTCCATCTCTGCTACGAGCCCGCCATCGAATTTGCGGAAGCGACTTCGGCAAACCCAAGAGTTGATTCTTAATTATCTTCCGGGTGGAACGGTAGTGGCCGAAACGAGGTCGGCTTGATACTGGCCGGCCGAGAAGCGAAGCGGGGCTCGGCTTGCGTCAGTTGAAAGCCAGACCTTTAACCCTAGTTGATCGAGCTCGGGATGGCCAGTATTTATTGTTATCAATTGAGCCTGGCGTTTTTCACCGTTAAGAGTGATCTCGGCCGGGGCTGATGGGCGAAGTGTAAAGACGTAAGGACGCGATTCCCAGAATACTGCGACGCGCGTGTCATTGACCGGATTGTCGCGGACCTGGCTAACCTTAAGGTTGAAAGAACGCATCGCATAGATCAGCGAAAGAATGCTGTGTGTTGCGATCGGGGCGTCAACCTTGTTTCCGCCCTTGAAACTGATGGATCCGGTTCGGTCGTCGAATATGGCCGATTGCGTTAGTGCGGCGAGCGGGCCGTTCATACGTACGTCGAGTGTGTACGGAGCAAGGCTGATCGGGTCGACGTTCGCGACGATCGAATCGTTCAGCGCAAATATCGGATTTCCGGACAATGCGTTCGTGACAGTAGAGCTTAGTATGAGCGTATCGCGGGCGGCGACCTGGACTCGCTCCCGGGCTCGTAGGACGAAAGTTCCAACTGGCCGGGTACCGGTCGTGACGCGATATTCAAGTGTTTCTCCTAATTGGAAAGCTAACTCCGGCGCTAGGTCTTGATTCGCAATGTACGGCTCAGGTGTTGCGGTGGGACGCGGGGTAGCCAGCGGCACAACGGGAGATGGTGTAGGCGTCGGGCCGATCGGTTCGGGAACTATAGACTGAATGCTCGCGGCTTCTAATCGGTAACCGGTTTTTTTTGTCTTGTTTAGCCGGATCAAAACCGGGACTCTTGCGTCGTCCGCGGTCAGGTTCATCGTGACGCTTACGAACCCCAGCTCGGTAAAGTATTCACTCTGAATGGAAACGACGGAAGTTTCGAAATCGCCTGCGGCTACAGCAACCTTCTCTGTTCCGATCGGCGAGAACGTAACGCTATAGATCTTTTCACCTTCTTGAAAATTCGCGCTTCCTGAGCCGCTCAGATTTCGGATCCTATATATCAAAGATAAAAGATCAAGGCTCCCCGCTCCGGATTGACGGAAGTCGTTAACCAACTCCTTCGGGATGCCCTCGCCATTATCAATCCGGGAGATATATAGCGGCGAACCGGTTTCCAGGTCTACAAAAGTTGTCCGTACCTCGTCGATCTGCGCGATTGCGGCGCTGACAAGATTGAGAGTCTTCACCTTCGACCGAAGTTCGATCGCGTCCTTCCCTCCGAGCGCCCCTCGGGACACGCAGTAGATCTCGGCGTAAGCAGCTTCTCTGTACTTGTCGAGCGATACTGAATACGTCACCCGCTCGCCAATTCGGAACTGGGTCTGGGCGAACGCCGCTGTCGAAACTGCGATCAGCAACACGGCCAGAAAAATTGGAGCGGCTAGGTTTGGAAGTTTCGGCACTTGTAAAAGCTGCAAGGACTGTTGGGTTATGGAAACCTTTTCTCTGTTAGGCGTTTCCCTGTTCCATCTCGCGAATGATCTCTTCGACGGCCCTTACCCGGTCAGGCGAAGCGGTGATCGGCCTTCCGATGACTATGTGATCTGCGCCGACCGAAACCGCCTCGCCCGGCGTCATTACACGCTTCTGATCGTCGTGGGTTGCAGACGATGGGCGGATGCCGGGAGTTACGATCACAAATTCTTTTGATTCTATGCGAGCACGGATCGGTTCGATCTCGAACGGCGAAGCGACCACGCCGTCCAGTCCACATTTTGCCGTAAGTTCTGCTAATTTCAAAACTTGCGGCTGTGTTTCGTTCGCGAAGCCGACCTCTGTCAGCGTGTCGTCGTTCGAGCTGGTGAGAACCGTGACGGCAATGATCAACGGCTTTTCGAGCCCTTCTCTTTCGCATACCTCGCCAACCTCGTGCGAGGCTTGTCGCATCATCTCCCCGCCGCCGGATGCGTGCATGTTAAACATCCAGATGCCGAGCCGCGCAGCCTCTACGGAAGCCTTCGCAACCGTGTTCGGGATGTCGTGGAGTTTGAGATCCAGGAAAACGGACGCCCCGGTTTTGACAAGCTTCCTAACCAAGTCCGGCCCCGCGGTGGTGAATAGCTGAAGGCCAACTTTAAATGCCCCTACGGCTCCGTTTAGTTCGTTGACGATCGAGATCGCTTCGGCCGCCGTGGGAACGTCTAGAGCAACGATGATCTTGTTTTTTTGGGTCGGTTTGGAATTCAAGGAGGTGCCGGTGGTCATGTCGGGCTGTTGGTCGTGCCTGAAAATATAAAAATGATGCCCAGATGAGAGATTTTCTTTCCGTGTTTTTTCCGTGTATTTCCGTGGTCAAGACGTTTAGAGCCGATCCACGGAGAGTACAAATCACGGAAACACACGGAACGAACCTAAGACCGTAGAATTAATCCATATCCAGTGGATTGCGGAAAGGCTTGCCGGTATCTTTGTCGGCGTTTTTCATTGCTTCCTTGAATTTCTCTTCCAGCAGGCGTTCCCTGTCTTTCTGAGATGACATTTCCTGCGCGAAAAGCTGCTCGCGGAGTTCTGCCTGTTTGGACAGATTGCCTTTGAGATCTTCGAACGATCCGGTGATCTTCTTTTTCTCCTCGTGAGATAGGATTGCACCGGTCGCCGCGTCGATGTTGATCGTCGCTTCGCAACACGGACAGTGAATAGAGAATTTCTCCATAACTGAGCCAGATTATACATCAATGCGAAGCCCGCGGGTTAGCAAGGCGTAACTCTCGACTTGAGTGTTACGCCCTTGCTAACGCGCAGGCTTCTGCATCAATCCAGACCTATATATCGTAGTACATCGAGAATTCGAGTGGGTGCGGGCGGAGGCGGAGAGGGGTGATCTCCTTTTCGCGTTTGTATGAGATCCAGCGTTCGATCATTTTCTCGCTGAAGACATCGCCTTTAAGAAGGAACTCGTGATCGTTCTCGAGCGCGATCAGAGCTTCATCGAGCGATCCCGGCAGCGAGGGGACGTTCGCGAGTTCTTCCGGCGGTAGATCGTAGATGTCCTTGTCGAGCGGTTCGCCGGGATCGATGCGGTTCTGAATGCCATCGAGGCCCGCCATCAGGAGCGCTGCGAAAGTGATGTAAGGGTTGCAGCTCGGATCCGGCGGACGGAATTCGAGCCGCTTGGCTTTCGGCGACGGCGAGAACATCGGGATACGTACGGCTGCCGATCGGTTACGCGCCGAGTAAGCTAGATTTACGGGAGCTTCGAATCCGGGCACGAGACGTTTGTAACTGTTCGTTGACGGCGCAGCAAACGCGACAAGCGCCGGGGCATGTTTGAGAAGGCCCCCGATGTAGAACTTCGCCATCTCGGACAAGCCTGCATATTGATCGCCGGCGAAGAGCGGATTACCGTCTTTCCAGAGAGACTGGTGGACGTGCATACCCGATCCGTTATCGCCGTAGATCGGCTTCGGCATAAACGTCGCAGTCTTGCCGTGAATGTAAGCCGAGTTCTTCACGACGTATTTGAAGAGCATCACGTTGTCGGCCGTGTGAAGGAGGTTGGAGAATCGGAAATCGATCTCGCACTGTCCGGCGGTCGCAACTTCATGGTGATGACATTCGACGTCAATGCCTACGTCGCCGAGTGTGTTCGAGATCGAGTTGCGAAGATCGACTAGGCTGTCCATCGGCGCGACGGGCACGTAGCCCTCTTTCGGACGAATGTGATACCCCGTATTGGGATTCGTTTCGCCGCCCGCTCTACCGCTGTTCCAGTGGCCCTCCTCTGAATTGACCGTGAAGCCAGCCGAATATTGGTCGTTGTGAAAGCGTGCCTCATCAAAGATGAAGAATTCGGCTTCGGGACCGAAGTTAGCGGTGTCCGCAATACCGGTGAAACGAAGATAGCTCTCGGCTCGTACCGCGACCGAGCGCGGATCGAGTCCGTAGCCGTCTTTCGTAATCGGCTCCATGACGTTCGCGATCAGACAAAGCGTCGTATCGTCGGCGAAGGGGTCGATCCAGAACCTACCTGCGTCGGGTACGAGCAGCATGTCGGATTCGTGAATATTCGCCCAGCCGCGAAGGCTCGATGCGTCGAATCCGAAGCCGTCTTCGAACGAATCTTCGGTCAGTTGGCTTATCGGGTAAGTAAGATGATGCCAGGATCCTACCAGGTCGGTGAATCGCACCGATACGAACTTCGCACCCTGTTCGGCGGCAAAGTTCAACACATTCTTTACGGTTGACATTAGCTCTCCTAGAGTTTGTAAATTTCCGTTCTAAGTCCAAGAAAATGGCGTACTGTACGAAAGGGTAGTTGGCAATATCCGTTCCGCACTTAGCCGCTTAAATCTAACCTATTGAGGCCAAACACTTTATCGATTTCACCAGAAACTGAAAGTTGAAACGGGCAACACATTTACCTACGAATGTGTTGCCTGACGATGTTTCGACCTACATTATTGTAGGTTTAGTTATTGTGGAGCGAAAACCTCAGCACGATCCCCTGCCGCATAACCCACGGTGCGGCCGCGAGCGTTCAGCAGATTCACCTTCTTCATCCCTCTGGATTTGGCGAAGTCGAACGCCTTTGCTAAAAACTGTTTTTTCTCCTCCTCGCTGAGGGCTTCCCAGGTCGGCTGCATAACGCCGTAAAGCGTTTCGCTGCTCGTACTCGCTTCGCGCACGTGCTGCGTTAGCTCGGTCCCTGCAATGTTCACCGCCGGAGCAACGTCGACGCCGTCTTCGGCCGTAGCTGCATTCTCGGACCAGAAAAATACCCCCGCGCTTAGAGCGAGCACCAGAATCGTTGCCGCAACTAGCCATTTGTTTACAGCCAGCAGGCGTGGCCGACTCGCTTCCTCGACGACGGGAGCACGCTCGAAACTGGCGGCCTTTACGGGAGCCTCGCGAGAGTGTTCGGTGCTCTTGGTTGTTAGGGGCTCGTCCGCCTCGCGAGCCTCTCGGAGCAACTCCAGGAGCAGCAGCGTTTTGCTCGCAGCTCCCGAGATGATCGTGTCATACGTGTAGCCGTATTTCTCCTCGATAGAATGTTCCCCGGTGGCCACCCTTCCCTTTTGGAGGAGGTCAATGAACCGATTTCCGATCCGTACGTTGCACTCCATAGCGGAGGAGATCACAGCCGGCTCAAAGAATAGTTCAGCAGTGCTTTCCTTGATCAAGCGAATGCGATTGAAAAAGTCCGACGTGATCAATTGATCGAACGATTCGACGGCTTCGGATTCGCGGACGAATCCTTCAAACCCGGCAACCGCGCTGACCACGGCAGGTCCGCCGCCTTCGTCTTCAGTTGGGACGATCGAGAGACTTGCCCAATTAGAGTAGAGCGTCCTTACGTGGTTCAGCATCTCTATGCGACCGAAGAGCAATTTACGTTTCTCGTCTCCGACTTCGCGCGAGAAAAGCCTTGTCATTATGAAGTCGAATTTCCCTCTGACCGCTTCGGAGAAAGGCGAGTTTCGATAGAAGCGTGCGAGAGCCATCAGGGCTTGCGAGCTAAGCACAGGCCGCGAATTTTCGCAGAACCTGCGAACATTAGCAACAGAGATATTGTTATCGCGTTTAGCGAGTTCCGAGAACCATTTTTCGGTTTCTTGAAAAAGCTTATATTCGGCTTGTGAATGTCCGTCGGAATTGATCGGTGCGTTGACCTGCAGAAATTTATGAAGTGCTTTCTTCACCTCTAGGTCGTCGAATGCACGAGGCGACATTTTCATATGCTCGCGCTCGATCCCGGAGAGGACATGCTCCACCATCTGAAGGCTGGAAACTTCGTCCATTGCTCTTCGACGATAGGCTTCACGCTCGTCTGCCGAGTCCTCAACGAATCCTTCGTCTGAGTCCGAATCAAGCAGATCGAAGTCGTCGTCGCCCTCTGACGTTACCGGTTCCGGGTGCACCTGTGCGGGTAGAGCGGAAGCACGATTCGTCGAAAAGACTGTCTCTTCAAGGAGATTCTCTTCCTTCAGCTCGTCGATCAATTCTTCAAAAACGCTCATGGGTATGGTGGGCTTTCGGGTCTGGATTCGGGTTAGTCTACAGGGCCGCCGGCAGGAAGGATGCGAGTGATCTTACCGGACTGATTCACTTCGTATCGGTAGACGACGTCGTCGCTGACACTTCGAACGGCGGAGATCGTATAGCCTTCCGCTAGAGTTGTCGGTGTCGTGCCCGGTGGCATCTCAAAAACATAACGACCGCGAACAACCTTGTCGGCGGTAGTGACGCCGATCTGATTCGACATCGTTGAATTGATCTCAGGAAGGGTCGCGAATCGGCTGTTCTGTGAGAAATACTGAACTTGCGTCGAAGATACGGTTCGGAGAATGGAAAAGACCGAGCCATTCTCTGCGGCACGTATGCCTTTTTGGTACGCCGGGATCGCCATCGCAGCAATGATGCCCACGATCACAACGACCAAAAGCAATTCGATCAAAGAAAATCCTTTTTGATTGCTAATACCTTTCATATTTGCCTCAATATGACCGACCAAACTGACACTTTTTGACACCAGTTTTTGACATCGCGTCGCGTTCAAGTCGTACCATCCTTCATCTAAATCATTGTTTCCACTACGTTTACGTCGCCCGATAGCTTAGGCTATCGCGAATGGACAGCTTTACTTTGGCAACGGTTGTGCCAAAGAAGCCGGGAAAATTCCCCTGTTTAAATTTCGGTCGATTTTTACTACACTTGAGGTTTTGCGCATCGACGCATTGGGTTAGATATTTTGGTAACTGAGGGGTGACCTGAATTGAGTTCAATCTTAGAGCAAACAGTTGAGACTTACGGGATCGACAACTGGGGTGCCGGATATTTCGGAGCCAACCGCAAGGGCAACCTTGTTGTCATTTCGCCTGATAACGAGACTAACCAGGCGGATGTAAAGGAGATCATCGACGATCTTCAGAAGCGAGGTGTGTCTACACCCGTGCTCTTACGATTTCCGCAGTTGCTTTTCGGTCAGATCAGAAAGCTCCAGACGGCATTCAAGAAATCGATCAAGGAGTTTGAGTACGAAGGCGGACACCTTTGCGTTTACCCGATGAAGGTAAACCAGAACCGCGCGGTGATCGAAGAATACTTACGAGAAGGGTCGAGGTTCAACTTCGGCCTTGAAGCCGGGTCGAAGGCTGAGCTGTATGCAGCGTTGGGGCTCGAACAATCGAAAGACAGCCTGCTTGTATTGAACGGCTTCAAGGATCGCGACTTTATTCGCCTCGCGTTTTCAGGAGCGTCGGCCGGTAAAAATGTTGTCATAGTGGTCGAGAAGATGAGCGAGTTGACGCACACTCTCGATCTTGTCGCTGAGGTGACCAAGGACAACCCGAACGCGAATCTGCCAATGGTCGGCGTCCGCGTCAAGCTCTACTCAAAGGGGTCGGGTAAGTGGGAAAAGTCGGGCGGAGAGGCGGCCAAGTTTGGGCTGACGACTACGGAGATCCTCGACGTGATACGGCAGCTGAATGAGGCGGGGCGGATCGACATGCTAAAGCTGCTTCACTTCCACATCGGCTCTCAGCTAACTGACATCAAAAGGATCAAGAACGCGATGAAGGAGGCCGCCCGGACCTACGCAAAGATCCACCAGATGGGGGTTCCGCTACAGTATCTTGACGTCGGCGGCGGCATGGCGGTCGATTATGACGGATCGCGCACCTCGTTTGAATCCTCTGCAAATTATAACGCCCGCGAATTCGCAAACGACGTGATCTACGTTATTAAGACCGTCTTGGACGACGAAACCGTGCCTCACCCGACAATCATTCAGGAGTCCGGTCGATATCTTTCGGCTTATCACGCGATCTTGGTGACGAACATTCAGGATGAGATCGAAACCGTTGTTGAAGATCTCACCTCGATGACCGTCGACCCGGACGACCCGCAGGTCGTAAAGGAGCTTGCGGACCTCCGCGAGACGATCAACGCCAAGAACTATCGCGAGTACTATCACGATGCTCTTGAGCATCGTGAAGAGTTGTTTACGATGTTCAATCTCGGGCTGATAACACTCGAAGACAAGGGTAAGGGCGAAGTTCTGTTTTGGGATGTTTGTGAGAAGGCGGACGCGTATGCACAGCAGAAGAAGTATGTATCAGAGGAATTTGATGACCTTCGGAAGCTTTTGTGCGTAAAGTATCTCGCGAATTTCTCGGTGTTTCGGTCAATGCCGGACAACTGGGCTCTCGAACAGCTATTTCCAATCATCCCAATACATAAACTCAACAAAAAGCCCACCGAATATGCTACTCTATGTGACATTACCTGCGATTCCGACGGTATCGTTGATAAGTTTGTGGATCTTCACGACGTTAAACCCGTGCTTGAACTCCACAAGCTAACAAAAAATGAGCCCTATTATTTAGCGATGATGTTGGTGGGGGCGTACCAAGAGGTTATGGGGAATAACCACAACCTTTTTGGCGTTCCGCACGAAGCTCATATTTTTATTGGCGAGGATGGTCCGATCATCAAGAAGGTGATCTACGGAGCAACAGTAGCTGATTCAATATCGCAGGTTAGGTTTGACGCGGAACAGCTTCACGACACGTTTCGCCGCGCAATATTAGCGCGGATCAAAAGTGGAAACCTTTCTACGAAAGAAGGAAACGACCTGATCGAGTATTACCAGGATCAGGCGGAAAGTTATACATACCTTGCTCATAACCCGAGCAAATAGGTGTTTGAAATTATATTATTGGAGATTCTATCGAATGGTAGCTCAGAAAAAGACAAAGGCTTCAAAGTTTCTAACGGTCCCGACGCGCCCGGTGGCGATCGACCGCGATCGATCGATCGCAGGACTGCTCGAGAAGATGGAGGGAGCCGGATTTGGGGCACGTCAGTTAGCCGAAGCTCATCGCATCTGGCTCGACATGCTCGATGACAACTCGACCATATATGTTTGCGGGTCGGGTAATCTGATCTCGTCAGGTATGCGGCGATTGCTTGCATACGTGATCAAGAACCGTTTCGTCGATGTTCTCGTGCTTTCTGGTACGGTGATATATCAGGACATCCACGAAACACTGGGCAGGAACCATTTTCAGGGCCATCCGAGCATGCTGGATGAAGAACTGACAGCGTCGGACGTGGCGCGGGTCGGAGACGTCCTGATCAACCGCGAGGAGTACCAAGAAGCGGACGAATGGGTCGGCAGCGTGATCAATCAGCTCGATCAGACGAGGCCGTATTCGGTTCGCGAGTTCATGCTTTTGATGGGCCGCGAACTTGCCGAGATCGCTCACGAAGACGGTGTTATCACTTCGGCTTACAAGGCCCGCATCCCGGTTTTCTGTCCGGATGTGCTTGGCAGCGAACTCTCGGTTGGACTTGCTCGTGCAAAGTTTGAGAAGAAAGCACAGATCTCGTTCGACGGCACTCAGGATACGATCGAAATGATGCAGATCGCGCAGAAGACGCGGAATTCTGCGCTCATCACCCTTGGAAGTGCTCACAGCCAGAGCATGCTGAACGTTGCGGAGATCTCGTCGTATATTACCAGGACGAATCCACGCGGTCATAAGTACGCGATCTCGATCACGACCGATTCTGTGCCGCTCGATAGCCGCACACCCTCGTACTCGGGCAGCCATACGGGCAACTTCGGAAAACTAGGAAAAGGCGCGACGACCGCGTTCGTTCCCTGCGACCCATCGATCGCTCTGCCGATGATAATTACTGCCCTGTCGCAGACAGCAGCTAAGTTCATGAAGGGCCGAAAACGGCCGAACTTTAGTTTCTCGG
>JBDSLC010000133.1:0-5385 GCA_039916585.1 Pyrinomonadaceae bacterium
TACAAGCATTTCGGCACCGAGTTTCTCACCGGAGCCGGCGTCGGGCCGTGGTATTCGGTCAACGACTACGCGATGTCGCGCATGGCGAAAGAATACCTTCGCTGGAGCGGCGATCACGCGTGGCTCGATAAGAAAGTCGAGGGCAAAACCGTTTACGACACGCTTCTCACCTACGCCGAGCACTGGAGAAAGCTCGATACGAACAAGCACGGCCTTGCGGATTACGGCGGCGTGACGAATCTTCTCGAGGCAGTATCAAGCTATGTCCATGAGGTCGCTGGGCTCAATGCTGCCAACGTCCACAATCTCCGTTTCGCCGCCGAACTGGCCGAGTATAAGGGTGATCGGAGAAAGGCAGAAGGCTATCGAAACGAGGCTGTAGAACTTGGCAAACGCGTGCAAGATCTGTACGTCCCCGGCCGCGGGATTTGGAAGTGCAAACTGCCCGATGGTACGTACAATGAAGTCCACCACTGCTATGATTTCGGCGTGACACTGATGACGATCGGCGATCTGATGCCCGCAACGCAAAAGAAAGAAATGGTCGCGTTCTTTAAGAACGAACTCCAGACGCCGACCTGGATGCGGGCACTTTCGACGAAAGATCTGGACGTCACATTCAGCATCCGCCCCGACCATCAGTGGACCGGTGCATATTGCTCTTGGCCGGCACTCGCCTTAAGCGGATTGTATGTCGCTGGCGAAGTGACTATGGCTCACGAGTGGATGAAGGGCCTCGCGAAGTCATCGATGCAGGGACCGTACGCCCAGGCGAATTTCTCCGAGACGTTCCTTGCACCTGAGTCGAACGGAGCCGCGACTAAGGCTACGTCGGATCAGCCATACATAAATGACTGGGCTTGCGTTTCGGGCTGTAACTATCTGGAGCCTATTGTCGATTCGCTCTTCGGCATCAACGCGGGACTGTTCGGTTCCATCACGTCGAAGCCACAGTTCGGGCCGTTCGATCCGAAGGCCGAGTTGAGAAACATCAATTATCAGGGCAAGCGGTACGTGGCCGACCGGAACGGCGTCAGAGCTGCCTAAAGATCGCAAAGTGCGAAGAGGAACGGAAGATTTTAACAGGATGCACAGGATGAACCTGATGTGTTGCGCACAGGTATGAAAATCTTGTTTACCGTGTGCACACTGTTGAATATCAATAAGCATATGAGGACGTTGGCCAAATCATTTTTATTAATCGTTCTTGCGGCCGCTTCAGCATTCGCGCAGAACAAGACCACGTCGTCGCTTCTCGAGATCGGCGACCGATATTGGATGCAGCCGGACGTCGTATACGGCAGTGCGAACAACACGCCGCTGAAGCTCGACATTTGGTATCCCCGTGACAATCCGAACCCCACGACGACCGTCGTCTACATCCACGGCGGGGGTTGGATCTTTGGGTCGAAGGAGGGAGCAGTCTATCAACTGCTGCCGTATCTCGAACGCGGTTGGCGGGTCGTGAATGTCGAATATCGAATGGCGGGGAATTCGCTCGCGCCGGGTTCGGTTGAGGATACGCGGTGCGCCCTTCGCTGGATCTATCGCAACGCCGCTCAATGGAAGTTCGATACGTCGAAGATCATTCTCACGGGCCATTCCGCTGGCGGCCACCTTTCGCTGATCACCGGGATGCTGCCTGATGGGACGGCACTCGATAACCGGTGCTACGCTAACGAGAAATACGGCGACGTGCCGATGAAGGTCGCGGCGATCGTCAACTGGTACGGCATTTCAGATGTCAACGATCTCATCAAAGGCCCGAACGTTAAGAACTACGCAGCGATGTGGATGGGTGCTATGCCGAACGCCGAAGAAGTCGCCAAGAGCGTGTCGCCGCTCACTTACGTCCGAGCCGGACTGCCGCCGATCATTTCCATTCACGGCGATAAGGACAGCGTCGTACCCTATGCCCACAGCGTTAAGCTGCACGAGGCGCTCAGGAAGACAAAGAACATCGAGCAGCTCTTTACGATCGAGGGCGGCGATCACGGAATGTTTACGAAAGAACAGTACACTAAGGGCTACGACGCGATCTGGAAGTTTTTGAAAGATAATAAGCTCGATCAATGAAGATCACAGACATAAAAGCGACGACCGTTACTGTTCCGCTCGAGGCCCCACTTCGACATGCGGCGGGCTGCCATTGGGGAAGGTTCGTGCGAACTATCGTCGAGGTCGAGACGGACGAAGGAATTACCGGACTCGGCGAAATGGGCGGCGGCGGCGAATCGGCTGAAGCGGTTTTCAGTGCGATGAAATCGTACTTAGTGGGGCACGATCCCGCACGGCTCGAAGAGATGCGGTTCAAGATCGCTAACCCGACTGCCTCGCTCTACAACAACCGCATTCAGATACTCGCAGCGCTCGAGTTCGCCTGTCTCGACATCCTAGGCAAGAAGTGGGGAGTGCCGGTTTACGACATTCTGGGCGGCAAGCTGCAAGACGAAGTCCCGTTTGCGTCGTATCTTTTCTTCCGCTATCCGAATTCAAAAGATGGCCGCGGGGAAGTGCGGACCGTCGATCAGTTGGTCGCGCACGCGAAGGATCTGAAGGCTAAACACGGCTTCTTCGCCCACAAACTCAAAGGCGGTGTGTTCGATCCGGTTTATGAATTGAAATGCTATCGAGCCGTGGCGGAAGAACTTGGCAGCGGATCGATGGAAGGCGATTCATTTCGGTTCGATCCGAACGCCGCGTGGTCAACCGAGCAGGCGATCTGGTTCGGCCAGCAGATCGAAGACATTAATAATGATTATCTCGAAGACCCCGTTTTCGGTCTTCACGGAATGCGGCGGACGCGGGAGAAGGTTCGAATGCCGCTTGCGACCAATACGGTCGTCGTCAACTTCGAACAGCTAGCTGCGAACGTGCTCGACACTGCGTGCGATGTGATTCTTCTCGACACGACGTTTTGGGGCGGTATTCGTCAGTGCGTAAAAGCCGCTGGCGTATGCGAGACGTTTCAACTTGGTGTCGCGGTTCACTCATCAGGTGAACTCGGAATTCAGCTCGCGACGATGCTGCATCTTGGGGCCGTTGTCCCAAATCTTTCATACGCAGCCGACGCTCACTATCATCATCTGACCGACGACATCATCGTCGGCGGCTTGATGAAGTATGGTGGCGGAAAGATCCGAGTACCCGATGGCCCCGGCCTCGGCGTCACGCTCGACCGAGACAAACTCGCCGAGTATAGCGAACTCTACAAGCGACTCGGTGGATACAGCTACGATCAGGATCCGCTTCGGCCGAACTGGAACCCTACGGTCCCAAACAACCGCTGGGCCGATCCCGAAGACGACCGACGCCCTGAGATCCCGTATTGAGAAGTATGAAGCAGTTGTTTTGCAGCGTCCTAGCGCTCGGTTTACTCGCTCACGCGTCCTTTCCGCAATGCGACATCAGTGTCGGCAAAGGAGAATCGGCGACCGAATGGAACGAAACCTTCACGCGCAACGGCCCTGGATGGACCGGGGCCGACACGACTGTCTCGATAGAACTTCCGAACGGCGATTCGGCGTTTTTCTTTTCGGATTCGTACATAGCGGAAGACGGCGGAAAGCCGGGCGACGGAGCGGTCTATACGAACGCGAACGGACTCCGAATGCGCAAGCCGAATTGCCTGCCGCCGTTTTGCGGCCCTGCGCCCGAGGTGATCCACTACGTTTACAACAGCGTTGTCATCCGCTCTAAGGACGGAAAAACGATGCGAACACTGACCGGGCCAAAGGACAAGAACGGATATTCAACCGCGTATTTCAAGCCCAAAAGCGACGACCCGCACCATATGTACTGGCTCGGCGATCCGTTTTATGTGATCGTCGACGGCAAGAAAAAGATCTGGATGTTCCTAAACGAATGGGATGTCGCTCGGCCGTTCGACAAGAGTTTTTGGATTCGCTATCGGGCACAAGCTGTCGCGCAGATGGACGCCGAGACGCTCGCGATCGAGAAGATCATCGACCTCAAGAACAAAACCGACGATGCCGTGTGGGGAATCTCGCTTTGGGTCAATGATAAGAACGAGCTCTACATCTACGGCATGCGGAACGAGGGCGACATCAAGAACGCTAAGCCGTCGGCTCTTGGAATGGCGAACAAGTTCAAGAAGCTATACGTCGCCAAGGTCGATGCGTCGAAGGGGCTTGAGCACGCTGTCGATCTAAAGAATTGGTCAGCGTGGGATGGAAAGGCTTTTTCCAAGAATCTGAACAACCGCAAATCGCTAATTCCCGAAAAAGACAGCATCAGTGACGAACTCACCATCCGCCGACTGAACATCAACGGCAAACCGACGTTCGTGATCGTTACGTTCGACACATCGGTCGGTTACGCGGACTGGAAAGATCTTTACTTATACTCCGCGTGCGAGCCGCAAGGCCCGTTCACGACAAAGCATCACTTCTACACGACGCCGACCGCGGGAATGACCAAGCTCCCAGGAATGACCGAAGGCCAGTCGCTGCAGACTGGCCTGAGCGTCTATAATCCGCATATGCACCCGCAGTTTATCCAGGGCGGCAAAATGCTCGTGTCGTACAACAGCAATCTGCCCTTCGGTTCGAAACCTGGCGATTCGATCTATGCCGATTTCTATCGCCCGCGATTCGTGTGGGTGCCGATCGCAGGGCTGGAAAAATAATGAAATTAGTCTGCTTTAATCCGAAAAATGTCTCGCACAGTGGCGAGAGGCGATACCGCATTGGGGCGATGGTCGATGGCGAGCAGATCGCCGATCTCACGCCGTCGATCCTGCCAATGGGCCTGAGCGCGTCCGAGATATTGCGCTGCTACGACCTCGCGACCAACTTCGTCGAACCGGCGATCGAGGCGGTAAACAGCGGCCTGCTTCCGCTCGTCGATATCGGCGACGT
This sequence comes from Pyrinomonadaceae bacterium, assembly GCA_039916585.1. GTDB lineage: Bacteria > Acidobacteriota > Blastocatellia > Pyrinomonadales > Pyrinomonadaceae > OLB17. Next base: position 4,881 of record JBDSLC010000133.1, read on the forward strand.
GAAGATCGAGGCTCCCGTGCCGCGGCCGGGCAAGATCATATGCATCGGCCTAAACTATCGCAACCACGCGATCGAAAGCGGGATGGAGATCCCGAAATCTCCGATCGTTTTCTCGAAATTCGTCACCTGCGTGGCCGCGTCGGAAGATCCGATCCTGCTTCCCGTCGGCAGCGAACAGGTCGACTATGAAGCCGAACTGGCCGTTGTCATCGGCCGCCGAGCGAAGAACATCAATCTTGAAGACGCGATGGACTACGTGTTCGGCTACACCAATTTCAACGACGTCTCAGCTCGCGATATGCAGTTCGCCGACGGTCAGTGGCAGCGAGGTAAATCGTGCGATACGTTCGCACCATTTGGTGAGTTCGTCGCAACTAAAGACGAGATCCCTGATCCGCATAACTTGCAGATCCAGTTCCGCTTGAATGGCGAGACAATGCAGGACTCGACGACGGCGGAGTTGATATTCCGCATCCCCGAGATCATCGAATACCTGTCGCGTTCG
>JBDSLC010000134.1:0-36814 GCA_039916585.1 Pyrinomonadaceae bacterium
ACGGGCAGACCTTGGGCGTCGGGGTCGAATAGTTACAGTAGTGACAGGTGAGCTTATTCTCGCCGCGATGGTACGTAAGCGTGATGTCACAGTTGATGCATCGCAGCGTTTCGCCGCAGCTTCGGCACAGGACGAAGGAGGAGAATCCGCGTCGGTTGAGCAGAATGATCGACTGTTCACCTTTTGCGTGAGTCTCGCGGATACCCTCGATGAGCTGCTGCGAAATAACTACATCTTTACCCGCCCGCTTGAATACCTCCCGCATATCGATAAGCTCGGCCTTTGCCATTGGGCGTTCGCCGATGCGTTGCTGAAGTTGAAGATATTGATACTTTCCCGACTTCGCGTTATGGAAAGATTCGAGCGACGGCGTCGCGGAGCCGAGTACGATCACGGCGTTTGCCCGGCTGGCACGGATCACCGCCAGATCGCGGGCATTGTAGAACGGCGATTCGTTTTGGCGGTAGGATGAGTCGTGCTCTTCATCGATTACGATCAGGCCGATGTCGGCGATCGGGGCGAAGATCGCGGACCGAGTGCCGATCACTATGCGTGCTTTGCCCGATCGGATCCGTCGCCATTCGTCGTACCGTTCGCCTGGTGAAAGGCTTGAATGAAGTATCGCGACCTGATCGCCGAATGCTGCTCGGAGGCGTCGGGAGAATATCGGTGTGAGTGCGATCTCCGGTACGAGCATCAAGGATCCGCGGCCGAGTGCGATAGTCTGCTGCATCGCACGGATGTAAACCTCTGTCTTTCCGCTGCCGGTGACGCCGTGGAGCAGGAAGCCTTGATACTCGCTTTGACGGACGGCGTTTGTGATCTCGGAAAGCACGAACGCTTGCTCCGCGTTGAGTTTTAGATCGAGAGCCTTGGGCAGCACAGCATTCGCGAGCGGATCCCGTGATACCTCTTGAATGAAAACTTCGAGGATCCCCCGTTTCGCAAGCGTGTTAATGGGCGATGCTCCGACGTTTGCGAGTTTGAGGAGATCTGTAAAGGCGACCGGGTCCTCTGATGCCTTCAGGGCGTCGAGGATCCGGGTTTGCGGGTCTGTCAAAACTTCCGGCGAATCCCTGATCATCCGCACGGCTTTTCGGCGTTTCGCCTTTACGATCGGTGCAGCGGTTTGGAATCGGATCGACGCGTGGCCGGCATTTGCGAGTTCGCGTATAGCACGCTTCGCTGCCGACTCGCCAAACTCGATTGTCAGCCGTTTAAGGTCGATGTCGCCGTCCGATGCCAGTCGGGAAAGCAACTGAATTCGTTTATTTTTCGCCGAAGAGTTGTTGACGAGTTCGAGCCGGCCCTTGCTAGTGATAGAGACGATCTGATCGACAGCCGCGTTGATCCCGGCGGGAAGCGATGCCTTCAACATCTCGCCCCACGAGGCTGCGTAATATTCGGCGGACCAGCGCGTGAGTTCGAGGATCTCGCTGGTGATCAGCGGTTCATCGTCGGTAAGCTCGAGCACGGGTTTCAGTGTTCCCACATCAAGATCAGGCCCGAGATCGGAAGGAAATCCGACAACATATCCGGTCAGCGTCCGCTTACCGAACGGTACGACCACGCGTGCCCCAATTTTCGCGAATCCAAATTGATCGGGAAGTCTGTAGGTAAAGTTTTGCCTTACCGGTAGGGGCAGGGCTACTTCGACAAACGGCCGTTCGTGATGGTGAGTTTGTTCGGGGGCAGGCATTTCGGTTCGGGTATGCCTGATGATAACCTATGGGAACTTTTGACCGGAAATGAGCGTCTAATCGACACGCATATGGAAACGCTTTTCGATAAGGAAGAAAAAAAGTCGGGAATAAATAAAGGGCTGTTGATCGGCGGCCTCGTTGGAATTGTTCTGATAGCCATCGTTGTCGTGATCGCTATGCAGCGGCCCTCAATGTCCGACCAGAAAGCATCGGTGTTAGCCGATGCATTCCGAGAAGATTCGCCGGAATTTCAAGAGATCACCAAAGACATCATCATCGGTACGGATTCCGATAAGACGGTTCAATTCCCGAATTCTTTGAACGGACTCATCACGATGTCGATAACGGGCAATATCAGGAACAAGGGAAGCCGGACGCTGAACGGCCTTGAGGTGAACGCCTCAGTGATCGATTCGTTCAATCAGGTGGTAAAGGAAAAGCGGGTGCTGGTGATCCCGACGCAGCGAGAATTACTAGGGCCTAACGAGACCATTCCGATCACGCTTGCCATTGATGGGTTTAAGAAAGATGACGATCGCGCAAACATTCGATGGAAGGTGACGGCCATCCGGGCCCAGTAGGGAATTGCAGAAGCCCGAACGTTAGAAAGGGCGTAACATCTAACTAGAGTGGTAAGCCCTTACTAACGTGCGGGCTTCTGCCTTTACTCGCCGGTCTTGCTGACGAATAGTTCTTCGAGCGATTGTTTGAGCGGTTGGACCGAGACGAGCTTGCCGCCGTGTTTGCGGGCTTCTGCAAGGATCGCGTCGATCTTTGATTCATTTTCCACCCGGACGGTGACGCCGTGGCCGCGTGACACAAGCTCCGCGCCGGCGAAAACGTCAGAAAGCTTTTCAGCACCGATCCCGCGAAGGGTTACTTCGAAAACTTGATTTCCGCCACCGGCTGCGAGCAACTCATCCAGCGTCCCGCTGGCCGCCAGCTTACCCTTCCGAAGTATCGCAACCTCATCACACAAAGCTTCGACGTCGGAAAGAATGTGTGTCGACATAAAGACCGTCTTGCCTTGATCGCGCAGGCTTGCGATCAATTCGCGGACCTCGCGGCGGCCGATGGGGTCGAGACCGCTCATTGGTTCGTCGAGGAAAACGATCTCGGGATCGTTGATGAGTGACTGAGCAAGGCCAACCCGCTGGAGCATCCCTTTCGAAAATTTACGAAGCTGGCGCGATCGGTCGCGTTCTTCAAGACCAACTTTCTCAAGTAGATCCTCGGCCCTATCCTTGGTCTTTCCCTTATCGACTTCGAACAGCTCGCCGAAATATGCGAGCAATTCACGCGGCGTTAGATAATCGTAGAAGTATGGATTCTCCGGACAGTAGCCGATCCTTCGGTGCATCGTGAAATCGGAAATGTCCTGGCCGAGGATCTTTGCGGATCCTGACGTTGGATAAAGAAGGCTCATCAACATCTTGATGGTCGTGGTTTTTCCCGCGCCGTTTCCGCCGAGGAATCCGAAGATCTGTCCGCCACGAACCGAGAGAGTTATGCCATCTACCGCCCTAACCTTCTTCTTTCTAAAGAATCCGGTTTCGTAATCTTTAACCAGATCGTTGATCTCGATGATATTTTCCATTTCGTTATTCGGCGCTGCGGGGCACCTTCGATTCTTTCCCGAGAAAAGCCTTGCAGGTTTCGGGATCAAGGGAATAGGGAACGCCGGTCGGGTCGACCAGCGAATTAGAGCGGTCGATGCGAAAGTCTGCATCCTCGGAAAGGGTTATTTTTGTAAGCTGGGGAAAGATCTCGCTCAACTTTGCGGGACATCGGCCGGCGGCTCGCGTCGATGTGAGTAGGCCGTTTACCGCTTCCAGCTCTTCTTCCGCCGCCAATTGAGAGAGGCGGAGTTGAGCATTGCGTTTGCTTTGCTCGTCTTCAGACTCGGCAATAAGTTGGCGGTAAACGGCACGCGCTACCTCGCGGCTTCCGCCTTTCGCACGCATCGCCGCCGCCATCTCTCGCATAAATGGAGGCGACCCTGCGACCCTGGCACCGGCCTCGTAAGTCTGTGCAGCCTTTTCGTAATCCTTCTGCCGCCAATAGATGTAGCCGAGATACTGGTGCAGCCGCCATTTGTCGGGATTATTTCGGATACCTTTTTCCGTTAGGTCGATGGCATTCTGCGTGTCGATAGCGGGCAGAACGATCGCTCCATAGGAATAGGCGGCGTAGAATTTCGGATCCAGGTCGGTCGCGTTGTCGAGATAAGGATAGAGCAGTCGGGGGTTGAGAGAACGCAGGTCGCCGATATCGATATTCTCGTCCTTGCTATCGACAAACTTTCCACCGAGATATTGAAGCGATTGGATCCAGTACCAATCGGCGAGCATACCTTCGGACCCGAGAGCATAACCCTTGAGCCGCTTGCCTTCGAGTGAGAGATCGGAATCAGCATATTCCGGCGGGAGTTTTGGCCGAGCCCCCTCGACGTAGGCGCTCAAAGCTATCACCGCAGTGAACGCGGCTACGACAACGGCCGCGGTGATCAGAAGCTGTTTCCCCTCCCTAATCATTAGCTATTTGAAGTTTCGTCGGGCAAAGATCGCCGCTGCGATCGCCAACACAACTACGATATAGGCGATCGCGTATCCGATAGCGCCGAACAGCATAGCGGCCGTGGGCATCATTCCGATCGCGGCTTCGGTGCGGAAACTGAAGAGCGAAAGATTTGGCAGCAGAAAATAGATAGCCTCTAGAAACCAGGAGGCGAGTGGCGATTCCATCGTCTTGCCAAGGTCGCGAAGCGAAGCGCTCAAGTGTCCGATAAGGAAAACGAGGAACGTCAGCAACGCCGAAAGGGCGGGGGTTGAGAATGACGAGAAGAGGATCGCGATCGCGGTCGTTATCGTGAGCTCTAAAAAGATCAGCAGCGTTGCGGCCCATAGCGGACCGATAAGCTCGCCGCCGCCCACGTACAACAACGCAAGCATTATCCCCAAACTCATTATCGCCGTGTTGACGAATAGGGTTGTGCAAAGTCCCAGGAACTTGCCGATGATGAACTCGGTACGTCTGACCGGTTTTGAGAATATCGCGTATACCGTTTTCTTCTCGATCTCTTTCGACACCAATCCAACACCAACGAAGATCGCGATAAAAGTTCCAAACAGCAGCACCGCATTGAGACCAACGTTAACGATCGTTCTCGCCTCTTGGCCGTCTGTAAGCTCACCCAGCAAAATCGCGCACGCTGTGATCAGCAGCACGAAGATAACGAGGTTATAAAGCACGCGGTCACGAATTGCTTCGCGAAATGTGTTGCGGGCAATCGAAATTATCCGGCTAAACAGACTGTTAGAGGCTGCGGCTGAAGAACCCATTAGTCTTTGAAAATAGATAACGTATCGGCGAATGCCAACGCGATTGTATCACAAGGGGCGAACCTGTTTTAAGGGTTTCTTGAGCGAATGGTGGTAAACAGAAACAATAAGAAGATCGCGCATATGGCCGCCCCCGAGGCGAATCGCGACCAGATCACGACGCGAGGTTCGCGAAACTCGAGCGTCACTTCCGCGGTGCCCGTCGGAATCGGTATCTCGATCAAACCGTTCGAATCCTTTGAAACCTCCGTGGGCAAGCCGTTTACGGACGCGATCCAATGGGGATAAAAGAAGGTGCCGATTCTCACAGTTTCCGATGTTCCGGATTCCACCGTGAATTTGCGTTCGGTGCTTGCCCATCTTGAGATCGAAAATCCCCGGCCGCCGGCGAAGATCCGCTCGGAATTCTTCATCACGTCGCGGGATGCCCACATCGGCCACCAACAGTCGCAGGCGGGTTCTTGGTCAAGCTTTTCGACAGAGCGTTCAAACTCCGCGCGTGGGACGGGAGCCGAGGGAACGATGACCTGGCTTACATCGAACACTATTACGACGATCAGGATCGACAACAGCGGATATGCGAAGGCACGCGATAGTTCAGCCCTTCCCTCGGCCAGAGCGGCAACGGCGATCGGAAATGATAATGCTGCGGCAAGAGATGCAGGGACCAGCCAGCGATATGGAAACTGCAGTTTTTGTATCAGGGAGACATTGTCCCAGATCGGTGTACTCAGGATCGACATCATAAAGAGCGAACATCCTGCCACCGTGAGCAGAGCTGTGAGGTGCCTCTGCGCTTTGAACTTTTTACTTATCGCGACGAACAGAGGCGGGATGAACAGGACAAAGGTGGCGACAATGCAAACGTCGATCAACCACAAGAGTCTCGGCAGGTAAGCCTCTCCGGCGCTGTAGAGGATCGGAAAAAGATAGGTCGAATAGTTGTAGGGGCCGGTGGCGTAGTACTCCGGCGTATTGTGCTTGATCCAACTGATCTCGGTCACCATCCGAACCCAGTAGAATGCGGTAGCGATCAAAGAGATCGTAAAGGCAGGTACGAAGCGGTAGATCAGACGGCGGAAGTTTTCAGCTGACACGAACGTAAGCAAGAACACTCCGAGTGACAGCGTGCCGATGATCGTCATCGGAATATGAGTAAGGACAAGTCCGGAATATGCGATCGAAAAGAGAAGAATGTTTGTCGTCCCGCCCTCGGTTATAAGGCGATGAGCATATAGAAAACAGAAGGGAATGATCGCTGCCGCGATAAATTCAGCCAGCAGGAACATCTGAAACACCTGCATCAGATGGTAAGGAACGATCGCGTAAAGCAGCGCAGAAGTTAATGCGACCGTTGAGGAAGACCATTCGCTGGCGAGCCTGAATACGCCAATGCTTCCGATGAACATCCAGATCAGCAGCGTGATCCAGAGCGTGTCGTACCAACTGCCGCTTGCAAACTGGATCACGCCCATCATGAAATGAGTCGCTGGCGGATAAAACCTCACCCCGGCGCTCCCCAAACCCGCGTTGTCGGCAGCTCCCCACAAGGGAATCAAGTTTCCGCTCGCCATTTCATCGTGCCAAGTACGAGCAAAACGGAGATGCTGACCAAGGTCGTAATTCTCGGGAAGACCAAGATAGGCGGCAGGAAGGATCAATGCGACCGCAAAGAGAAGCAGCAAAAGTATCGCTGTTCGTTCGCTGAGAGGTTTACGAAAGGGAGGCATTGGGTTGATCGAGTGCGTTGCAGGCATCGAAAAGTTGCCGTACCTTGAGGTTGGAGTGGAGAGTCCCGGATGGTGTTCGGGTGCGACGGCGGTCTAGTTCGCAGGTTTGAACATCGAGAATTTCTGTTCTTCCGGATGTTGAATGAGGCGTTCACTCATCACAGCATAGATGGCGGTTGCGGGGACGAGATCCATGACGTTGACGATCCCGGAATTTGGATCGATTGCCATCGAAGAGACACGATGTGCCCCCTGAGTTATGAGTGTCAGCCAGGTTGCGGCGGCCGTTGGATCCAACAGAGCTGCTTTCTCAAGCGCTCGACTTGCCTCTTCATTCTTGCCGTTCGTTTGCAGGATCGCGCTGTAACGCGCTTGTACGAATACAGACCTCGGATAAATTTCGGCAGCTTTGCGAAGGGTGTTTTCAGCGCCGACGTTATCACCTGAAAGTATTTGCGCGGAAGCGAGATACGAGAATGATGTGGAGGTGCGTTCTCCCATCTCGATCGACCGTAGCAGCAGTGGGACGGCCTTATTGAACTCCTGATCTCGGAAGGCCCTCATCCCATTGCTTTTGAACGCAATCGGATTCTCGGGATCTAAAAATGTCGCTGATGCATATAGCCTGTCAGCTTCTTCCCGATCGAGCGTCATTCCGGCACGTTCTTGATATATCACGCTGCCCACTCGGGACAAACAATATACGGACAACATCACCGACGCGCAGATCCCAACCGCTACAGCCCATCTGGGCGACATGAGCGGCTTATCAAAGGACTTCTCGCTCTCTTTCGTTGGCAGAAGATATTTAGCTGCTATCGAAAGCGCGAAGAAGAAAAAGAATCCGTTCTGAATAAGCCGGAATGAATAGGAAGTTACCAAGCCGGCGGCAAGAAACGCGAGCACACCGGTAATAGCGGCAAAGGCGATTACGGGAAACTCTTGAACACGGGACAACGACCGGAATGTCATTACGCCAATTCCGAGGAGCAACCACCCAAGTATCGCAACGCCAAGGATTCCGAGTTCGGCCGCAATTTGCAGATATTCGTTATGTGCTCTTTCAGGAAGCTCATTTTCGGCGTAGGTAAGTAGCGGGCTATTCGGATTCTGAGCCGCAAATTTCTCACGGTATACGTGTACCTGGGATCCAAAATTGTCGGCGCCGATGCCCGTTAACGGTTTGTCGGCGATCATCTCAAGGGAGAGGGCGATCATTAACTGCCGAAATCCATTGCTCTCCGACATACCCTTTGAATCAGAGAGTCGCTGGGCAAGCGGGGCGGACTCGTTTTCTGTGAAAAGAGATGGAGAGTTTAAGACTAGGGGAGCAGCGACAAAGACCGCGACAGTAATCGCGATCGCGGTCATTCGTTCTCTGGACCTATCGATCAATAGCAGACCGGCACTTGTGGCGGCAGTCACGATGATCCCGAGGAACATCGTTGTACGGCTCGTACTGCATAGAACCAATAGCCATGCCGACGCGATCGACGCGGTTCCGATCCACCGGAATTTGTTCCGTTGCGAGACAGTTACAACGATCAAGATGGGCAAGAGTACGATGACCTGTTCACCAAACCGCGAAAAACGTACTCCGAGCGTGTTAGTACCGCCGAATATCTGAATTGAGATATATCCGGCGATCGCCGGTAAGGCATATAGTGCCAAGACGCCGGCAAGGACAAAAGTAAATCGACGTTGCTGTTCTTCCGAGTCTAGAAGGTGACGTACGAGGCAATAGAACACGAGGTATTCCGACCAGACAAGGGCGTGGTGGAAAGCTGACCTCCACGACTCGGCCCAACAGGCGGAAACGGCGCTCAATAGAATGAACGCGATCATCGGATAGATCAGGAAGAACTTTTCTTCGTATGAAAAGATCGAGAGCAGGTCGTTGGATCTGGAGGTGAGTAGGATGAACCCGAGGGTCGCGCTGAAGAATATTGAGGCAAAAAGCTCTACACGCCAACTATGAATAAAAGTCGTCCAATCTGGAATGAACGGGAACCAAAGGCTCAAAAGCACAATAGAGATCCCGGCAGAGAAGAGCCAGAATTGTTTTGGGCTTGGTTCGGCGGTAGAAAGAAACATTTTCGAGGTGTGAGGGTGGGATGGAAGCAAAAAAGGAAACGACCGTATCGATCGTTTCCTTTATTTCAAGTGAGTTAGTTACGTGAGTACTAAGACTAGTTACCCATTGCATTGACGCTAGTACCGCCAACCGAAGCACCAGCAGCAGCCGTACCGCCTACTGCCAAGTCATTCGACGTAGCGATAACCTGCGACACGAGAACGCCGTCGGTCGAGATACCGAAGTTGCGGGTGCCCGTTGCTGTCAAACCAGACCCCGAGGTCGGCTTTGCCTGAATAGCAAAGGTTGCGGGGTTAGCGCTTCCTGCGGTGGTCGAGTAATTGAAATTGTTCATTAAGAACGCGAAACCGCTCTTCTGTCCTGCGCTGCTACCGAGGTTAGCGTCGATCAAGCCAGCGGTGTTGAGCACAACCAAGCCTGCCGTGTCGCCTGCTGCTGCGTTCGAACCAGCATAGTTGCCATTACCAGACGTTGCCTGATAGGTAGCCTGTGCACCGTGAACGGTACGGAGTGAAGATACTGCCGAGCCTTCATTAGCCGAACGGCGTGCTGCAAGCAGGTTGGGGATAGCGATAGCTGCGATGATGCCGATGATAACGACAACGATCAAAAGTTCGATAAGCGAGAAACCTTTCTGATTTTTCATGGTGTGATTCACAATCTCCTAAAGTGTGTATATGTCTTCGTCTACCTTTCCCAGGCGGTGATACCTAATTCAAGATGCGTGCCAAAGGGTTGGAGTCTTAAGTCTTAAGTCGTAAGTCATTAGTCTGCAATGGGTTAGCTTGAATAGTGACACATCGGAATCTCGATCCTGACCTAGTGGCCGAGGCCCGAAATTACAGTTTTTGGTAAATTGAGATTGACAAATAATGTCAGAGACAGAGGACTGCGGACGGGGTTCAATCAAAAACAACTAAAGGAAGAAATGGAAGTATGGCAACTTTTCGAAAGTTCGAGGATATTTTGGCTTGGCAAAAAGCCAGAAAGGTTACGAGAAGCGTATATCGGTTGACTACGGAGGGCTCATTTTCAAAAGACTTCGAATTAAGAAGCCAGATCCGCCGGGCATCAGTTTCGATAATGGCCAATATAGCCGAAGGTTTCGGGCGCCGATCGGATAAGGAGTTTGCGAATTTTACAAACATTGCGCACGGTTCTGCCACCGAGACGCAGTCACACCTATATGTGGCCTTGGATCTTGGCTATTTGAGTCAGGACGACTTCAACCTACTGTACGAGCTCCTCGCCGAGATCTGTAGAATGCTCTACGCTCTCGGGGTGAAACTCCGAACTTAGGACTCGTCACTTACGACTCATGACTCACTTCGCATTTGCGCCGACAGCGAACGAAGATTGTGTTTGTCTAAAAGATGCCGCAGCGAGCGAACCTGCATTTGTAAGAGATCGGCGGCCTTGGTCTGATTGCCGTCGGTCTTGCGAAGAGCCTCGACCACGTAGGTTTTCTCAAGATTGTCGAGGTGAACCGCAAGGTTCAGTCCCTCGTCGGGGAGGTCGAACTCTTTGCTGATCCGCTCCGGATTATAATTCGTTACGTGCTCCGGAAGACGTTCGGGGGTGATTTCGTTACCGCGTTCGAGCGCGACGGCGCGTTCGATGGTGTGCTCCAGTTCGCGGACATTTCCACCCCACATGTATCCTTCGAGCATCTCCAAAGCTTTCGGTGCGATCGTGAGCTGCCGGCCGGACATATCGCAGAATTTGTGAATAAAATGTTCGACTAAGTCAGGAATATCTTCCCGGCGATCACGCAGCGGCGGCAGATTTATGGGTATCACGGAGACGCGGTAGAAAAGGTCTTCGCGGAAGGTGCCTTCGACCGACATTTTCTTGAGGTCCCGGTTGGTGGCGGCGATAACACGAGCATCTACCGACAATTCTTCGTGAGCACCGACGGGCCGGACCCTCTTTTCCTGCAGTACACGCAGCAACTTCACCTGCATTGCCGGGGACATCTCGCCGATCTCATCCAAAAAGATCGTGCCGCGGTTGGCTGCTTCGAAAAGGCCCTTGCGGTTGGTATTTGCGCCGGTAAACGCACCTTTTACGTATCCAAAAAGCTCCGATTCGAGCAGCGTCTCTGTAAATGCACCGCAATTTATAGAAATGAATGGCTTTTCTGCACGTGGGCTGAGGTCGTGGATAGCTCTGGCCACTAATTCCTTACCAGTGCCGGATTCTCCATTGATAAGTACCGTCGACTGAACCTCGGAGACAGTCTCGATCATTTGATAGATCGCCTGCATCCGGGAGGAACTGCCAATAATGTTCTTTACGCTTCCCCGATCACGCTGTGCGCGTTTAAACGCTCGGTTCTCGTCGATGAGAGCCTGTTTCTCGAGAGTTTTCCTGACGATCAGCTTTAGCTCTTCGACGTCGAAAGGCTTAGTAACGAAATCGTCGGCTCCAAGCTTGAAAGCCTCGCGTGCCGATTCGACCGAAGCGTGGGCGGTCATAAATACGACGCCAAGGTCAGGATGCGTTCCGCGCACGGCACGAAGCATCTCGATCCCGTCCATATCCGGCATACGTACGTCCGAAACGATAACGTCCGGAGCCTCTTCGTTTACTAACCCGACTGCTTCGCGGCCGTTCGATGCGGTGCGGATCGAATGTCCGTCGCTTTCGAAGACCAATGTAAGTAGTTGGCGATAACTTTGCTCGTCGTCGACGATGAGAATGTTAGACATTTATTGATGCCGAGGCCATGCCGAGATCGGGCGTTTAGATCATCAAACTGGAGGAAAAAAATGAGTGAGCCGAACGATCCGGCATTTGTATTGTCCCAAATATAAGGCCTTAAGTTCAAGCCTTATCTTCGTCGTCAGTTTTCGCTACTCGCAAAAAGGATTCGATCGGCGATTGAGCGTCGTCCAAACCTTTGATCGAACGGACGGACGTAGGTTCACGTCGAAGTTCTATGGTGATCGTTGTGCCTTCTTCTTCTGCGGATCGAACGTTGATCGTCCCGTTGTGATCGCGAATGATCTGATAGACGATCGAAAGCCCGAGCCCGGTTCCGCCCGTTGTCGATTTCGAGAAAGGTTCGAAAAGCTGTTCGACCTGTTCCGGAGGCATGCCCTTGCCGGTGTCGGTGATCACGATGCGTGCTCGATCGCCGATCCCGTGATCGAGCGAGATCTTGAGGTCACCACCGTCAGGCATCGCCTGGATCGCGTTTCGTGTGAGATTCCAAAAGACCTGCTGGATCTGGGTCTGGTCAGCCGAGACAAAGATCGGCTGATTTGAGAGGTTTTCAGTGATCGTGTGGGTTTCCTTAACATCCGGGCTATGACGAAGCAGTGTCACCGTATCACGGATAGCGTCGCGTAGATCGATCTCGGAGTAGTTGCCGACCTTTGGCTTCGCATAGCTCAAGAAGTTGGTGATGATGCTGTTGAGCCGGTCGGATTCGCGGAGGATAATGCCCATCAAGTCGGTTTGGATCGAGTTTGGCGGCATACTGGATTCGAGCACCTGGATCGCACCGCGCATCGCTCCGAGCGGGTTGCGGATCTCATGAGCAAGGCCGGCTCCAACTCGTCCGACAGCAGCAAGACGATCCTTTCGTCGAACGCTTTCCTCCATCGAACGGATCTCGGTAAGGTCCTGAAACGTAAGAATGTATCCGGTCGACTCGTTTTCTTCCGAAAAAAGCCTTGCAACGCTGTAGCCGATTCGGACGACGAACCCATCGGGCGTCGTAAGGTCAGATTCATAGCGAGACTGCACCTCGCTGCTTTCCAGTGACGCATCAGCCAGACTTGTGCGAATGCCGGGCATAAGGTCGAAGATCGAGCTTCCGATCACCTGAACTGGAGTGTATCCAGTGATCTCGGATGCGGCGGTATTAAATGTAAAGATCGTGCCATCAAGATCGGTTACGATCAGGCCGGAACGGATCGATTCGATAATGCGTTCGTGCAGGGCCCTGAGCGAGGCGAGATTCTTTGTTGCTTCGCGCAATTCGTCGCCGGACTTTTGACGATCGGCAAGGCGGCTTGCAAGCAAGCCGACTACAAAAAAGGCAACAGCGTGAAAACTGAGGATCTGGACGATCTTCGCACGGGTTTGTGGCAATCCGAACGAGTCGATGTATGTAAAACCGGTCAAGATAGCGAGGCCGCAAAAGAGAACGATGCAGATAAATGCCATCAATATCGTCGATTGGGGGCGGAGGAATACACTGGAAACCGATATCAGTACGATATATAGCGTTATGTACGGAGAGGTTAGGTCACCGGTCCTCCAGATCAGCCATGTGATCAACAAAGCGTCGATGAAGAACTGAAACCGGACCTGCCAGCGAATCAGACTGCTGATCCGGAGCAGAAAGAAATAAACGACCGTCAGCCCGACGGAGATGATGAAAATGAAGAGCGTGCTTTGCGGGATGCTTTGAAGCGTGAATTCCGTCGAACCGCTGTACCAGATCCAACTCGATACGAGCAACAGGAATATAGCGACGAGGCGACCGATGATAAGCATCAGCACCCGCTGTTTGAGCGTTGCATTGGCGGTGAACGGGTTTTCGTCTAAACTGACCATCTATGCCAACTGAGCGCGAGTCAGGAGAAAACCGGCCATGGGGAAGTTTCGTAATTCTCGATGAGGGCCACGATTACAAGGTAAAGCGGATCGAAGTGCTACCCGGAAAACGGCTAAGTTATCAGAAGCATCGGCAACGGGCCGAGCACTGGTACGTCGTGCGGGGCACTGCTAAAGTAACATTAAACGGCGACGAAATTCTAGTTCCGGCCGGAAGCGCTATAGATATCGGACTGGAGGTAGCCCACCGCGTCGAAAATCCGGACAACTCCGACACTCTTGTCTTCGTTGAGACTCAAACCGGAACCTATTTCGGTGAGGATGACATCGAGCGGCTAGAAGACGATTTCGGACGCGTTCAATGATCGCGAAAACTCTCTCTCATCTCCCACTTTTGCACTCGGAAGCAGTAGATGGCATTAAGAACCGAGCAAAAGCTCCCTTTAATACTCTTCGTCGTTTTCCTCACGCTCTCGACGGTCGGGTTCCTTTTCTATCAGAGCCAGGCTTCGTTCCAAGAGGCAATCGCTTGGCAGCGGCAAACGAATGAGTCGCTTCGACTCGCAGACGACATCGAACGACTTTCAATGGGTCTCGACCGAAGTGTTTATGGCTTTTCGATGACCGGAAATGATACCTATCTTTCAACCTACACGCGGGCGAAGTCGGTAATCCCTCAGGACATATCTAAGTTAAAGCAGCGTTGGGTTGAGGACGCGGAAGTTTCGGGACAGATATCGGCTCTCGAAGGCGCTACCATCGCGGTGCTTACAGAGGCTGATCAGCAGGTCCAAGTTCGGAAGATCAAGGGCCCTGCGGCCGCGATGAACCAGATCACCAACGTCGCATATCGTCCCTTGGTCGATGCCGTTCAGATCGGCGTGGGTCAACTTAAGGACACCGTCACTGCTCGAGGCCAGGAACGCGATAATCGGCTGGACAGCGGACTCAGTCGAACTGTTTGGATACTTATTGGCGCAAGCCTGGCCGGGATCTTATCGTTGGGATTGGCCAACTTCGTAGTTTACCGAGAGATTAAAAAGCGGCAGACGGCCGAGGTCGAGCTAAAGAATTCTAATCGATCACTTGAACGAAAGGTCGAGGAACGAACCGAAGAACTCGTCGAGATCAATGACACTCTCCGAGAGATAGGCGGTGAAAGGGAATTACTATTACGGGGAGAGAAAGTTGCCCGGCAGGAAGCAGAGGTCGCGAATCGTCTACGCGATGAGTTTATGGCGACCGTTTCGCATGAACTTCGAACTCCCCTCAACTCGATCCTGGGTTGGGCACGCTTGCTAAAGGACGGCACGCTTGATCACGGGCAGACCCAACGAGCCGTCCATACGATCATAAAGAATTCCGAAACGCAGAATCGGTTGATCGAAGATCTTCTCGACGTTGCGAGACTCATTTCAGGAAAGCTGGAATTGGAAAGTGTTCCTGTAGAACTTTTCGGCGTCGTTAGTGATTCGATCGAGATCGCAAGGCCCTCGGCTCAACAGAAGCATCTAAAGATCGAATTGGTTCGCGGCGAGTTCGATCGCGATCTGATCATCAACGGAGATGCAAATCGGCTTCGCCAAGTCTTCTCTAATCTCTTGACCAACGCCATCAAGTTTAGTCATGAAGGTGGCCGTATACTCGTCGAAGGGACGCTGGATGCTGAGGTCGCTGTCGTTTCGGTCACCGATGAAGGGACAGGCATTAGCAGGGACTTTCTGCCGCTTGTTTTCGAACGGTTTAGGCAGGACGTTAACAGTCCCGGTCGGAACGGAGGATTGGGTTTGGGGCTCGCGATCGTTCGGAACCTTGTGGAGATGCACGGCGGGAGCGTCAGTGTCGAGAGCGATGGGGAGAATCGAGGTGCAAAGTTTACGGTAAGGCTGCCAATGGTTCAGGACTGAAGGATCTGCTCGACGGCATCTAGTAGGTTCTCGGAGACTACGTCTGCGGAGTTTATTAACTGTTCGCGATGCGTGAGGCCGTAGCCCGTTAATACCAATGCCGATCCGATCCCCGCCGCCTGCCCCGTCTCAACATCGATTCGCTTATCGCCGATCATCCATGACCTCTGAAGGTCGATCGCCATATCACGCTGTGCAAAATTGAGCATGCCAAGGCCCGGTTTTCGACATTCGCAGCCTTCGTCGGGAAGGTGAGGGCAAAAATAGAATGCGTCGATCGCCCAGCCGAGTTGTGCCTGCATCGCGTCGTGGATCGCGTGCATATCCGCCTCTGAATAAATTCCGCGGCCGATGCCGGACTGATTCGTAACTACGACTATCCAGAACCCATTGTCCTTCAGCTTTCGGAGGGCGTCCGCCGTATACGGAAAAACCTGAAGATCATCGACGTTCGACAGGAAATTTACCTCTTCTATCAAGGTTCCGTCGCGGTCGATAAATGCCGCAGGCCTGTTTCCATTCGGTTCAGTCATCAGTCTTGAGTTTCCATCATTTTCGACGCCGATTCAAAGACACGCTCCGGTGAGATACGAGTCATGCAGCGGTGATCGATCGGGCATTCGCGGAGCATACACGGTGAGCACTCGACGGGCTCGCGAATTACCTCAACCAACCGCCCAAGCGGCCGCGTCGTCTTCGCATTCGTTGGGCCGAATATCACGATCGTCGGAGTTCCGACTGCGGCCGCAATGTGTGCGAGTCCCATATCGTTCGAGACAAATAGATCGATCTCGCTAAGGATCGCCGTTGCGGTCGCCAGATCAGTTTGGCCCGTTAGGTCGATATGCTTTTCCCGGGAAGTTTCGACGACCGATCTTGACACGTCGGACTCATTCTCGTTTCCGAGAAATATCACTTCCGCACCTTTCTCGCTGGATAGAAGGTCGGCAAGCCGTGAGAAATTCTCGGCTGCCCAGCGCTTTGCACGCGAATTCGTGGAGCCTGCGCCGATGCCAACGATTTTACGACCCTCGACCACGCCTGACTCAGTCAGCCGTTTGCGAGCTTCGTAACGCCGCGGATCCGAGACCGCCAGAACCGGTTCTTCGGCTGGTAGGTGATCGGGGTGCAAGCGATTGATCAATTCGCGATAATACCTACTCTCGTGCTCCTCACCTTTCCAAGCAGGCACCTCGACCTTATCGGTAAGAAGAAAGCCACGTTGTTCCGTCGCGTACCCTAACCGCTTCGGGATGCGAGCCAGCTTGGTGACCAATGCCGACTCGAATGAATTCGGAAACAGTATCGCGACGTCAAAATCACCTTTGCGCAGCACGCGTGACTGATCGATCAAACTCCGCACGGATCCGCGGCCGCCATCGATAGAAATTATCTCGTCGATGAAGTCCGCGTCGCGGAACACGCCTTCGGCCCAAGTCCGGGTGTGGAGCGAGATGGAAGCATCCGGAAATACCTTCCGCAGCTGCCGGAGAGCCGGTATGGTCATCACGGCATCACCTATCCAATTTGCTCCTCGGACGACGATCTTCATTGCGTGAACAATCCGGCGAGTCCCTCGTTGAGACCGATCTTCGGATCCCAATCGAGTTCTTGTCGAACCAGCGTTAGATCGGAAATATAGCGGTGCGGAGTCGGAGCGGGAAGAGGGTTTTCCTCATCGATCACAGCTTGAAGTCCGGAAACCTCTTCTAACTTGAAAACCAACTCCTTCAATGAAAGTGCGTTCGCCCGTCCGCCGCCTAGGTTGTAGGTCCCGTGATTGATCACCGAATCGCGAAACGCCTCGCAGGCCGCCGAGAAGTCATCAACGTGCAGAAGGTCGCGAACGGGAGATCCACCGCCCGGAAGCCGAATCCGCGATCCCATGTTGATGGCCTCGGCATAGGCTCCTACGAAGCCGGGTGATGTGGTCTCCGCGGTTTTTCCATAAACGTTGGATAACCGAAAGATGCACGAGCGGAACTCGTTCTGATTCGCGAAGTAATGAACGTACTGTTCCGCGATCAGTTTCGACCATTCCAGGGCCGACTGGCCGGTGTACAGCGTCTGACAGGTTTCAGGTACCTCGGCAAAATTATCGGCAAAGCGCCCGTACACGTCCTTGGTCGAGGCGAATACGAATGCCGCGCCTTTGCGAACGTTCTTTAAGACGTTGACGGTGCCTTCGACGTTTGTAAGAAATACCTCTTCTGCCGCGTCCGGCGATTTGTCCAGATGCGCCGCGAGGTGAATAACGAGGTCGTATTCCTCGATCTCACGTAGGTCATGGAGGTAGAGTACGCTTCGCCCCGAACTTCGCGACAGGTCGTCAGCGTCGAAATATTTGCGGACATGCGTTCCGAGATATCCGCTGCCGCCTGTAACAAGAACCTTCATAATGACAAACTGCTAGACACGAGTGAGCTAAAGACAATAAAATTCTACAAGGGCAACCGCACTTTTCCGAATCCCCTCTAAAGCGCAGATTCTCAAACCAATGCATGAATCGCCGATCGTAAAAAGCACTCGCTCGAAGATGCCGCCGGGCAGCTGGAAGCGGACGAAGCGCGTTTCGGCATATCAGGCTGGGCCGAAGTCTCGATTTCGTAGGTTTCTTAGTGGAGTCTTCAACATCTGGACCGGCACTTTTGCGCTCATATTTTTGTTAGCCGGTATTCTCGGCCTAACGTATTTCTGGTTTGAATACTCGGACAGGATCGATCGAAAGCTGCTTGGCACTGAGATCTTCACGCCGACCGCCGGAATCTACTCGGCGCCGAAGACACTGAAGGCGGGCGACAACGGTACGCTTCAGGAACTTATCGATTATCTAAAGACCGCCGGCTATATCGAAAAAAATGCGAAGGCGGATCCGACGCGTAGCCGTTATTCGATATTGGATGGAAAGCTCGTTATCGAACCCGGAGCAACGGCGGTGATCAATGGAAGAAAGGCCTTTTCGCGTCTGACGGTCTCATTCAAGAAGGACGGAAAGTCAGTGGAAAGGATCCTCAATAACGATTCAGGCTCGGAAGATGGAGTCAACAAACTCGAGCCAAAGATGCTCAGTACTATCGCGGCGGAAGGTGACGGGCGGCGACGAGTTGTCAATTTCGCAGACCTGCCGCCCCATCTTATTAAGGCGATCACGGTGACCGAAGACCGAGCATTCTTTGAACACTATGGCGTGAATTTACGCGGCATTGCCCGAGCGGCTTGGCGGCGATATGACTCGGAAGATGACTCGCCGATATCGAATCAAGGCGGATCGTCGATCACACAGCAGTTGGTCAAAAATCTTCTGTTGAACAACGCCCCGACATTTGAACGCAAGGCAAAAGAAGCGTTTATGTCGATCATTCTTGAAACGCGGCTCACCAAACAAGAGATCTTCGCCCTCTACGCAAATCAGATCTATCTCGGCCAACAGCTTGGCGTTTCGATCTACGGCGTCGGCGAGGCGGCGAACGTTTATTTCGGAAAGGACGTTACGCAGTTGACCGTGGGGGAGTCTGCATTCCTTGCTGGGATCATTCGAAGTCCTAATCGTTACAACCCGTTCAAGAACCAGCAGCGGGTTACGGAAAGACGGAATCAGGTGCTCGACTCAATGCTCGAGGCAGGAGAGATCTCGCCAGAACAGCATTATACCGCCAGAAATTCGGCGCTCGAACTAAAGCAGATATCAAGCAAGAAAGATCTGCAAGGAATGCCCTATTTTTCGCAGCACGTAATCGAAGAGATGCCGAAGCTGATCAGCGACCCCGAGGCGCTTCAGCATATGCGGGTATATACATCAATAGACCCGGATCTTCAACGCATCGCCTACGAGACTGTAAACAAGCGGCTTGAGAGGTTGGATAAATTCTTTCCAAAGAAGCCAAAAGGGAATCTGAACGCATCGCTTGTCGCGATCAGGCCCAAGACGGGGGAGATCGTCGCAATGGTCGGCGGCCGCGATTATCTTGAGAATCAGTTCAATCGAGCAACGAGTGCGATGCGACAGCCGGGATCGGTCTTCAAGCCGTTCGTTTATACGGCCGCCGTCAATTCGGCATACGACACAGCCAGCCGCGTTTTCACTGCCGCGACGATATTAAAAGATGAAAAGAAGGTGTTTACGTTCGGCAACGATTCGTACGCGCCGAACAACTATGGCGACACATTCTCGAACAAAGAAGTCACGCTTCGCGATGCGTTGGTGAAGAGTAAGAACACGATCACGGTCGATGTTGGGATGCAGTGCAACATCGGGCGCGTGATGAATCTTGCTAACAAGGCGGGAATGCCCAAGGTCGAGAAAGCGTGGCCCTCAATGGCACTCGGAACTGCCGAGGCGACTCCCCTGCAGGTAGCGACCGCTTACACGATGTTCGCAAACCTAGGCGACCGCGTCGCGCCGATGCCGATCACGCAGATCACGAATGGAGACGGTTCAACGGTAGTTCTCTCTCAGCCCGACAGGAAGAATGTCGTCCGATCAGATGTCGCATACATCATGACGGACATAATGAAGGACGTCATCAACCGGGGTACCGCTGCCGAGGCTAAGGCTTGGGGATTCAATAATGTTGCCGGGAAGACTGGCTTTGCCGGGAAAACCGGTACATCGAGAGATGGCTGGTTCGCGGGATTCACGCCTGATCTAGTCGTCGTTGTTTACGTCGGCTTTGATGACGGTGACGATCTTGGCATGAAGGGTTCGGATTCGGCAATGCCGATCTGGGCAGACTTTATGAAGGAGGCGCTGGATCGTCACCCAGACTGGAATGGCGATTGGGCGATGCCGGTCGGTATCCGAAAGGCCGAGATCGACACGCGCAACGGCGCCTTGATCCGAGAGCTGGATGCGATGGAAACGGCGAATACGAAACCGAGCCCCACGCCATCCGCTAGCCCGACTCCGAAAGATACCGCGGTTGATGATCCGGCGTGGGCGACATCTGTCGAATCCGAAACTCCGGAGATCTATGTGACAGACGTTCCGGCAGAATTCCGCCGCATCGAACTTTTCGTGGCCGGAACCGTGCCCGGCCGGGCATTCCTTAAGCCGGCTGACGAGGTCAGATACGACCCCGATACCGGCGAGCCGGTTACGCCAACGCCAACCCCTGAGAAGAGCCCCACGCCGATAAGTGGGACTTGGGAAGACCAATTGCCGAACCAACCGTCCCCACAGCCAGGACCGGAAAAGTCGAAAAGCGTTATGGTGATCATCTGCCCGTTGACAAATATGCGGGCCACCGCGGCGTGTCCTAAGACGGAAATGCGAAGCTTTTCAGCTGGGACCGAACCTAAAGATTTCTGTGCGTTTCATCGCTAAGTCTTGATTTTTCTTCACTTTTCAGCCAAACCGAAATACAATTATCGCTCGTCCTTCTTGGGTTCGTTAGGTAAGCCGTAAGCGTTAATGGGGAAATCCGTTGTTACTGCAGCTGTCAGTGCCAAGTGGAAGGCGAGCGAGGCTTCTTTCACTCGATTTCTGGCGTGGATCGACAATGGCGCTGAATCTGAGGGCCAGGAATATCTCGCGCTTCGAGCCCGGCTGGTTGCCTATTTCGAACGCAAAGGATGCGATGTTCCCGACGACCTTGCCGACGAAACACTTGAGCGCGTTAATCGCCGCCTTGACGAAGAAGGCTCCATTGACACCGACACTCCGGCAAGGTTTTGCTACATAACCGCAAAGTTCGTTTTTTTCGAAGACCTCCGATCGGGCAGGCGGAAGGAGAGTTCCGCTGAAACCGCAGACCTTGAGAACTTCAAGGCTGGCGATCCGCAAAACGAAGACGACGAACGGAAGGAATTATTAAGCCGTTGTCTCGATCGCTGCCTGTCCATACTCTCGGTTGAGGAACGAGATCTTATCGTGGCCTATTACTTCGGTGAGCGGCGGGCAAAGATCGATCACCGCCGGGAAGTGGCTGCAAAACTAAGCCTTACTTCAAATGCTCTTGCGATCCGGGCATGCCGAATCCGGACTCGCTTGGAGACTTGTATCAGGCAATGTTGTGAAAGTGTGAAATGATTCGCGCAAATCGTCTTGTAATAGCGGATGGCAACGACGCTGTACGAATGGAAAACGAAGAAATAACACAGAAAACGATCCGGAGCTTCCTGATCGGTGATCTCGATGAAGTAGCGGCCGACGCACTGGACGAGCGTTCCATCGCCGATCAAGGCTTCGCCGATCGGATCGCGGCCGAGCAGTACGATCTCGTGGACGAATGGGTCGACGGCCGCCTTGATGCGTCAGATGCGAAGGCCTTCGGCCAAGTGCTGGCTCGTTCGCCCAGCCTGGCCGAGAAAGTGAAAATCTCAAAGGCGATGATGACGGCGGCTCCCAGAGCCGCTGTCGTCGAGCGCTCAAGCGAAGCGACATTCTTTCAGAAGATATTCGGCAGCATACCAAAACTCGCGTATGGCTTGGCAGGAGTTCTGCTGTTGTCGGCAGTTGCAGCGACCGTCTTCTTTGTTCGCAAGGACAAGGTGAACGAGATCTCTAGAGTCGAACTCCCGATTAATGGGTATGGTTCCGACGTCTCTATATCTCCAACTCCTGTCGTCACTCCAACGGAAGGTCCATCGACACGCGAATCTGTCTCGCCGACTGTTAACGCCCCCGGCCTGGCTAACTCCAACGCAAAGAAGCCGACGCCAGAGCCAGCCAGAACTGCGCTACGTTCGTTTGTGGCCCTCACACTATCGCCGCCGACGCGGGGTGCGGGTGATGTTAGGTCAGTGAAGATCGATCAAGGCGTGGAATATCTTGAGCTGAATGTTCAGACTGAATCCGAAACTACAGGACGTTTTGTTATCGAAGCGGCGGATTGGAGATCGTCACCGGTTCGAGGCCGAGGACAGAAGGGCGTAACCGTGGTGTCCGTTCGTGTGCCGGCTGAAAGACTGAAGAATGGCCTTGTTACGATCCTTCTGCGCGATGCAGCTTCCGGATCGGAAATTGTGGACGAGCACGTTATCCTTATCGAACGCTGACTCTTGTCCGAATGTTTTTACTCCTTGGTCTTATAAACTCAAGTACACTGCCAAATATTGCTCAAAATGGAGACATATCAAATGAAACAGGGAAACAAACTTAATGCGATCGCCGCGATGATCGCCCTCACGCTTTTATCGCTCGGCTGTGGTTCGCTTATGCCCGGATCTAATCAGGCACCCGCTGCCAATGCAGGGCCAAGCAATACCACAGCAAATTCCACATCAACGGCAAATTCGTCTAACAGCACCAATTCAACATCGCCAAACATCGAGAAGGCGGACTTCACCGTAACCGCTGAGGAACTGGACAAGGAATTTTACAAGAAAGGTGTTAAGGACAAAGACCTGGAGAAATATGCCAGCAAGAACATCGCCGTGACCGGCCGTGTATCGATGTTAGTTATGGAGAAGAAGGGCAAGGTTCAGCCATGGGTAACATTATTCGCACCGGGCGTCCTGCATGGAGTCAGCTGCTACTTTGACGATGAGGACGTTGATCAGATGAAGCGGCTGAAAGATGACAAGATGGTCAAAGTTCAAGGGTTTATGGACGACTTCATCGTTCCCGAGGTCTCGCCCAGATTGGAGCATTGCCAGGTGCTAGAAGCGAACTAGTTATCCCAGGCCCACACCAAAAAGGCAGTTCCGATCAAGTTCGACCGGAACTGCCTTTTCATTTAATTCATTCCAAGGTTCTTCACGAGGAATCCGTAGATGTCGGTTTGCTCCTCGATCTGCTTCGTGGTCGGTTTTCCTGCCCCGTGTCCGGCCTTCGTTTCGATGCGGATCAGGATCGGAGCCTTGCCGCCTTGAGCTTCCTGAAGAGCAGCCGCGTATTTAAAGCTGTGGGCAGGGAAGACGCGGTCGTCAGTGTCGGCCGTGGTTACAAGCGTCGCCGGATAATTCGCTCCGGCTTTGACGTTGTGCAGCGGTGAATAGGCATAGAGCACCTTAAAGTCGGCCGCATCTTTCGGATCGCCGTAGTCCGACTTCCAAGCCGCACCTACCGTGAACTCGGTGAAGCGAACCATATCCATCACGCCCACGGCGGGTAACGCTGCTCCGAACAGGTCGGGGCGCTGATTTAGAACGGCACCGACGAGCAGGCCGCCGTTCGATCCACCCTGGATGGCGAGTTTCTTATTTGACGTGTACTTGTTCGCTATCAGCCACTCGCCGGCTGCGATGAAATCGTCAAACGTATTCTGCTTTTTCAAACGGGCACCATTCGCCCACCACGACTTGCCATATTCCGCACCGCCGCGGATGTTGGCGACCACGTAGACTCCGCCCATCTCAAGCCACGGCAGACGCGCTACTGAGAACCCCGGTGTCATCGAGATATTAAATCCACCATAGCCGTAAAGAAGCGTCGGATTGTTCCCGTTCAGCTTGATTCCTTTCTTGTAGACTATGAACATCGGCACCTTAGTACCGTCCTTGCTCGGATAGAAGACTTGCTTCACCTCGAACTGGTTCGGGTCAAACTTTACTTTTGCCTGACGGAAAAGCGTGCTTTGGCCGGACTTCATATCGTAACGATAGATCGCGGGCGGTGCGTTGAAGCTCGAATAGGAATAGAAGGTTTCCGTGTCCTTTTGACGCCCTCCGAATCCACCCGCTGAGCCGATACCCGGCAGCTCGACATCGCGTACGAGTTTGCCTTCCTTGTCGTAGATCTTGATCTTGGTATACGCGTCTTTGAGATAGTTCGCGACAAACTGATCGTTGATGAACTGAACGCCGTTGAGCGTTTCTTCAGACTGCGGCAATTTATTTCTCC
This sequence comes from Pyrinomonadaceae bacterium, assembly GCA_039916585.1. Taxonomy (GTDB): domain Bacteria; phylum Acidobacteriota; class Blastocatellia; order Pyrinomonadales; family Pyrinomonadaceae; genus OLB17. The sequence goes on from JBDSLC010000134.1 coordinate 24,128, forward strand.
AAACCCGTTTACTCTGAACGAATTCATTAGGAGCGATGGCCCCACTGCTGTCGCCGCCCCCACGAACAGTAGTGGCAACAAGTTTGCCGCGTTCGGCATCTTTGTCAGTTCGAAAAAAGAAGGTGGGACCGTCGTTGCCGACAAAAGACCAACTGTTATTGCGATCGGTAACCAGTCCAACGATGGGCGAGTCGGGATTCGACAGGTCTTTGTAGTGGACCTCATTCATCCTCTGCGTACCTTTCGACACGCTGATGATAAGCCACTTGCCGTCTTCGGTCACTCCACCGCCAAGAAAAAGCTCACCATCTTCCGGGCGCTCGTAGATCAGCTTGTCGTTGTCCTGCGGCGTGCCGAGTTTGTGGAAATAGATCTTTTGAAATTTGCTTGCACCTTTCAGCTCAGCACCCGCTGCTGCGTCGGGAAAGCGATTGTAGAAAAAGCCGGAGTTATCGTTAAGCCACGATACACCGCCCTGACGATTCGGCCGCAGCGTGTCCGGTAGAAGCTCTCCTGTTTCGAGGTTCTTGATCTTCCACTCGGTGCGGTCTGAACCCGATCTCGATATTCCGTATGCCCACAGCTTGCCGTCGTCGGTAAACGATGATCCGCTCAACGCAGCTGTGCCATCTGTAGTGAGCTTGTTCGGGTCAAAGAATACTTCGCCCGGATCGTCGATCGACTTCGCACGATAAAGCACACTTTGATTCTGCAGGCCGTCGTTCTTCGTATAGAGATAGAATCCCTCGGCGATCTTCGCAGGTGCTCCAAAGCGTTCGTAGTTCCACAGTTCGGTTAGTCGAGCCTTGATCTTCTCGCGTTGCGGGATCGTCGCGAAATATGCGTCCGTGATCTTGTTCTCCTGTTCGATCCAGCTCTGCGTATCCGCCGACCCTGTATCCTCCATCCACCGATATGGATCCGAAACCTTTACGCCGTGATAATCGTCTACCTGATCGACTTTCCGTGTTTTCGGATATCCAGCACCATTTTGGGCCGGGATCGAAGCGGTAATGAAAGAGACGAATACGAGAGAAAGAAGCAACTTTCTGAACATTGGAAACCTATACCTCGCAAGTGGAATTCTTGAAGAAAGTATAGTGTCCCGAATCTTTGTCCGCAATTTGCAGCGTAAGATTACAATTTCAGAAGACCGGGAGATGGGCGTCGGTGATTTCGGAGATGTGTTGTTCGTATTCTGCGAGCGGCGCCTCCGGCAGCCATGAAGGGCGCTGATAGAGGAGTTTTTCGGTCTCTTCGCGGCTCTTCGGCTTGGCCATCAGGTAGCCCTGACCGAGGTCGCAGCCGAGGTTCTGGAGCACGCGAAGCTGAGCTTCGGTCTCGATGCCTTCGGCAACGACACGCATCCGCAGGTTCTTGGCGAGCGAGATGATCGTCTGCAGGATCTCGGAATTCTCACCGCTCTCTCCGACGCTCGAAACGAACGAGCGGTCGATCTTGAGCGTATCGAACGGCAGTTTGTGAAGGTGGCTGAGCGAAGAATACCCTGTACCGAAATCGTCGATGCTGAGCTGGACGCCGAGTTCCTTGAGGCTCTTGAGCATGTTCACTGTGTGGTCCGGATTTTCCATCGCCGCACTTTCGGTGATCTCAAGCTTAAGTGTCGACGGGTCGATATTCGTAAGGTCGATCGCGCGTTCGACGTCGTGGATCAAGTCGTCGTTGCCGAGGTGTTTGCCGGAGATATTGATGCTCACCATCAGCGAGCGGTAATCGGGAGCCAAGGCCTGCCAGCTCGCCATCTGTTTACAGGCATCAGCGAGTATCCAGACAGTGATCGGCTTGATCAGGCCAGAATCTTCTGCGATCGGGATGAACTTGACCGGCGGGATCATACCAAGCTCGCTGTGATACCAGCGAAGCAACGCCTCGAACCCAACTAGACGACCATCCGTAAGGGAAATGATCGGCTGATAATGCAGTGCCAACTCGTTTCGGTCCACGGCGTATCGAAGGTCCATCTCGAGCCGGACGCGTTCGAGAAAACGTTCGCGAAGCTCTTTGGTAAACACCGCAAGCCCGTTACCCTTTTCTTTCGCGTAATGCATCGCAATGTCGGCGTCGCGAAGGATCTCTTCAGGTGTATCGTATTCCACGTCGCACGGAGCGATACCGATGTTTATATCGACAGTGATGCTATTACCGCTAAGCGAAAAGGGTTGCGTGATGTTCTGATAGATGCGCCGTGCGACCTTTTCTGCCTTCGAAGTGGAACCCAGTCCGCGTAGGATGATCGCAAATTCGTCTCCGCCGATGCGGGCGACGGTGTCCTTCACATCCAGCATTCGCACAAAACGTTTCGCGGCGATCGTCAAGACCTTATCGCCGATCGTGTGGCCGAGCGTGTCGTTGATGTTTTTGAAGCTGCGGATGTCGAGGAAGAGTACCTGAAATTCTCTTGAAGGGTCGACTTTGTATTCTGCGATCAGTCTTCGCAGCACGTCGCCAAAATTCTTGCGATTCGCCAGGCCTGTCAGCGAATCGTGCATTGCTGCGTGAGCGAAATCTCGCTCACTCTTTCGTAGTGCCTTATTCGCTTGCTCTTCTTTGGAAAGGGCGATCCCCAACTGGCCCGCAAACTCTTCCGCCTCAACTCTGCGTGTTCGCTCCGTCTCGGCTTTCTGCCGCTCGGCCTCTTCAACCTGATCGAACGCCGAATTGATGTCGCTGATCGACTGGCGATAGCTCAAATACAGGATCACCAGCGATGCAGCCGCGACCAACATGACGATCGGGTCGGCGTAATTGAGCAGCTTGAATATGACACCCGCGATGCCTGCTCCCGTAAGCTGGGCCATCGACGTTGACAGACATTCTTTTTTCCAAATATTCCACCAGCTCGATTCTTTGGTTTTGATCAGGTGATAAAAGGACGCGAGCAATGTCGAAGATACAAACTGAAATACTGCTAGCAGGCCGACAACCGTGATCAGATCCTTGGTTGCGGAAAGCTCGAACCGCATTCCCGTGAAATAACCGACCAGCGTAAGAGCAAACAACGCAGCAGCGGTCGATACAACCGTCAGGGACGCATTGAAAAGCACGACCCATCTGCCGTTTAGGTTCGCAGTCCGCTTTAGGTAGATACAGTTAGCCGCCGTCTCAGCGAAGGCAACGACGATGGCGAACTCCGCTCCATAAACGAGGTAAGTGAAGAAAATGACGGAATCAGTGAAGCTGACGAAGAAGTTTGATCGGGGCAAAGAAAGAGTCAGCCTAGGGGCGATGAAGCACGCGAATAAGAGTATCGCGAGCGATCCCAAACTGAATATCGACGTTAAAGACGCCGAAAGAGCAAACAACAGACACGTCATCCCAAAAGCGATGATCGCGAACTTGTATTGTTCTGTCGGTTGTAGGCGGAACATATCCGGGAGTCGGCGAGTCGTTTGCATTGAAAGGGGAAGGTATTGCGTGGGAGCAAACCGATGAAAGTCTAACACGATTAAACATTAAAATACACCATTTTTTATATGCAGTTGAGGTTGAAATGGATACTTTGTAACCAAAAACTTGTGTATACACAGTATCCGATGCTGCTAACTATATGCTGTAAAAGAAGATGCGTCACCGATATGCGGAACTGGTTACTGTGTATACAGTGCTTGAAGCATCGGCACAATGCATAATCAGCCGCTGAACAAATCCGCAACCTATTGTAAAGAAAGGGTTTGTGAATGTAGGTAAACTCCAGAATTCTTTTGGCACGGCTATTGAACTAGAGAGGTCAGCAGGAAGATAAGCTTCCGATCAAAACTGAAGAAACTGGAGACCACTACAATGACTAAACTAAGAGGCTACATCCCGACCATGCTTATGCTGGTAACCCTTATATTCGGAGCAACCGCGGCGAACGCAGGAATCATCGTGAACGGCCGAACCGCAAACACTGCCTCGACCACGTCGGATCCGTGCACTGAGAGTGAAAGCCTTTTCGGGATCATCGTCAATGGCTTTGCAGCTGCAGCCTCCTTCGCTAAGACCGGGATCATCGTAAACGGCAGAACGGGAATCATCGTCAACGGAGCAACGGGCAGCAACGACACCTGCGGCATCATCGTCAACGGCTAACCTTTTAGAAATTCGAAACCACTTGTAAACACAAGTAACCCACACCGTTACCCAGCCTCTTCGAGTGATCGAAGAGGCTTTCCTATTTGGAAGGTGCAGACCCTATTGGAGCGAGGCGGCGTAGGTTTTCCACGGACGTTGGAAGGACTTCGAGGAGGCGGTCGATGTCGGCGGCGGTGTTGGTGCGGCCAAGGGAGAAGCGGATGGCTCCCCGGGCCCGTTCTTCATCATCGCCGGCGGCTGACGAGGGCGTTTGCGAGCCAAGTGCTCGGATGACGGGTGACGGTTCGAGCGTGCCGGACGAGCAGGCTGAGCCGGTTGAGACGGCGATGCCCTGCATATCGAGGTTGATGAGCAGGCCTTCGCCCTCGACGGAGCGGAAAGAGATGTTTGAGATGTTCGGCAGGCGGCGGTCGCGGTCGCCGTTGAAGACGATGTCAGGGATCATCTCGCCGACGCGTGATTCCAGATCGTCGCGGAGCTTCCGGAGATCGCTAGATTCTGTCGCCACCTGCTCGGCGGCTAGCTCGCACGCTCTGCCGAATGCGACGATGTTCGGTACGGATTCGGTGCCGCCGCGGCGGTCGCGTTCCTGGTGTCCGCCAATGTTTTGCGGGTGCAGCCGCACGCCGCGTCGGATGTACAACGCCCCGACGCCCTTTGGAGCATAAAGCTTGTGTGCCGATATCGACAGCAGGTCGCACCCGATCTCTTCCACGTTGATCGGCACCTTTCCCGCAGCCTGAACGGCGTCAGTGTGAAACCATATCTTCCGTCCGTCAGCCCGCAGGTCTTTGACGAACTTTCCGATCTCTTCAACCGGCTGAAGCGTCCCGATCTCATTATTCGCCGTCATTATTGAGATCAGCACCGTATCGTCGGTGATCGCGGCTTTTAGATCTTCGAGCCGTACAATTCCGTCTTCGTAAACCGGAAGGCACGTAACGGGGTATCCATGTTTTTCGAGATCGTCGCAGACGTTCGTAACAGCGGAGTGCTCAATGGCGGAGGTGATGATGTGCGAGTTCGGAGGGGAGTTATCGATAATTCCTTTGATCGCAAGGTTGTTCGATTCGGTCCCGCCGGAGGTAAACACGATCTCGTTCAGCCGTGACCCGATCAGTTCGGCAACCTGATGCCGAGCCTTATCAACCGCCGACTTGGCCTGCTGGCCAAAATAATGAATGCTCGACGCGTTGCCAAACTGCTCCGTCAGATACGGCATCATCGCCTCGACCACACGCGGATCGACCGGCGTCGTAGCACTGTTGTCGAGGTAAATGCGTCTAAACATAATTTCATTTTACTGCCCGCCAAAAGAAAAAGACAGGAACCGAAGTTCCTGCCTCCCTCGACTTCTAGCGAGAAGGTCTATTTACCGAATCGATAGGTCGTGAACCATGAGTCCATTCTCGTTTCTTGGCCAGGAGAAAAATCGTTCATACATGAATCATCGGTGTAATCCATGAAATTTCTAATTGGATCAAGCCCCGCAATGTTTCGGCATGTGTCACGACCAACTGGACAACCGTATGCTGGACTCTTTTCAGCGGGCGTGTCCGCAACACCGTCACCACTACTTGTGCTTCGCACACAGCCACCTTGGAAAGTGTGATAAAGACCCATCCAGTGGCCTACTTCATGGGTACCGGTATCACCTTGATTATAAGGTACGGCGGAACCGCCGGGCAGTGACGAGAAAAGAACGACGACGCCGTCGAGCTTAGGCTGGCTTGCGTAACTGCTCGGGAAAGTTGCCCAACCAAGGAGGCCTTGTCCCATATTATTACTGTAGATGTTCAAATCGTCGGCCGTACCCTGTCGTAGGGCATTTTTCATCTGAGTTTCGCAAGACCCGCCCGTGCAGGTGTACCAAGTTGCGTTTGTCGTTCGGTCTGTGGAAACAAGGCTAAATTGCCAACCTGACATTGCGTAAGCATCATTGAGAATCTTCAACTGCGCGGCGATTGAAGTATCGGGAATATTTCCATTAGCAATCCCAGAGCCATTGTTAATAACGTGCCAGTAGACACTAATTGTTCCGCCAGCGGCCTCTGGGGCTGCGATTGCACCCAATGCGGAACGGCGGAAGTGGAAGTCGGCTTCCATTGATTTTCGTTCGGTTTCCGAGGGATTTACAGGACAATACCGGACAATGCGGTCAGGGTTACGGCCATTGTTGAACATTACCTGGCCGGATGTGCTCATGGTGGTCAGGCAAAAGAACAATAATAGTCCGACAAGGAAAAGGGGTTTACGCTTCACTTTGGATCCTCCTAAGGAATTTGAGAATGAGAATATTAGTAACAAGAAAGCGAAAAATGAAATTAGCTAATGGAACTATAACGCGGTGAAGCATACGCTTATTCGGATATAAATTCAATACATTAAATTCATACACACCGTGCCCTTGTTTCTCAGCCATCCAATCGTTTCCGAATCCCGTCAAAGTGCGGTAGATTTATTCTTGTGGAAGTGTGTCTGCGCACGCTGCAATGAGGCAGGTAAATAATGGATTTTCTGGACTTTACAACAAAAGAGATCTTCAAACGTTACGCGAGTATCGTGGTCGGGCGGCCGATCTCTCCGGTTTTTCTAAACATACTCGTCACAAGCGTCTGCGACATGCGCTGTACGCACTGTTTCTTTACCGAGGAACTGGATGATCGTCCGCGAAAGAAACTGCAGATGAAGACTGATGAGATCGCGAAGATCTCCGAGACGCTCGGCGGAAATCTCGGCGTGCTTGTGCTTGCCGGCGGCGAGCCATTCACGCGGAAGGACCTGCCCGAGATCGTTAAATCTTTCTACGAGAACAACAAGCTCGATTCGGTTTACCTGATGTCCAACGGACAGATCCATCAGCGGATTTTTCCGGACGTCACTCGCATCCTCGACGAGTGTCCGAATCTGAACGTCACGGTTGCTCTCGGAATCGATGGGATGAAGGACGCGCACGAAAAGATCCGCCGGAAAGAGGGAAGCTGGGATAAAGCGATCCATACCGCGCGCACGCTGCAGCAGATGAAGCACGAGCAGTATCCGCAACTCGATATTCAGACCTGCACCTGCGTGATGGCTTCGAACGAAGATACGATCTTTGATTGGTACGACTTCCTTAAGTACGACCTCAAGCCGGACAAGGTGAACATTAACTACATCCGACCACCGTCGGCCGATCCGAACGAGCTGAATTTCGATCCGAATCGCTATTCGCAGCTTTCGCAGATGATCTTGGACGACACGAAGAACGCTGCCCTAAAGAATAACTACGGCGGCAAGTCGGGATTCTTCAAGGCAGCCGTCGACATCTATATGCACGGCTTGATCACAAAGACGAAAGAAGAGAACAAGGCTCAGCTGAAGTGCTACGCGGGAAGCGCCGGTGCGGTGATCTATGACAACGGCGTGCTTTCATCCTGCGAGAACAAGCCCGACGTTCTGAGTCTTCGCGATTACGATTGGGACTTCCAGGCAGCTTGGAAGACTGAAGCGATGGACGTTCGACGTAAGGAAGCGGGAGCCGGCTGCTATTGCACGCACGAATCGAATTGCTACTATCCATCGCTGCCGTTCAACGCCGGGCACTTGATCAAGATCAAGAAGCTCGAGGGCCAGATGAAAAAGGCTGCCAAGTCAGGAGTGTTCGCATCGGCTAGGGAAGTTGCTTTGAAAGCATAAGCGAATGTCGCAGCCCAACCCCAAGATCCTCATAATTTCTTCCGACACGGGCGGCGGACACCGCTCGGCGGCGAAGACGCTTGCGGATGGGCTGGACAAGTTCTGGCATGGCGAATCGCTTGCGGTCAGGACGATGAAGGCGATCGAGGAATCGCATCACGTTACCGAAAAGCTGGTGCGGGGTTACAACTGGCTGCTTCGCAACAAGCAGGGTTGGATGAAGTACTTGTATTGGGCGGTCAATCGCTTCCGCCCGGAGCAGCACGAGTTCTTCATGAAGCGATGCATCGCGCCGATAAAAGCCTCGTTTGAGAAATGGTGTCCGCATGTTGTCGTGAGCGTTCACCCCCTGACACAGCACATCTTCGGCCGCATCCTCCGCGAACTTAATCTTTCCGACCAGATCCCGCTAGTGACGGTGGTAACCGATCCGTGTTACGGGTTTTGGAAAGGGTGGGCTTGCGATGACGTGTCGCTTTATCTCGTTGCGAACGACGAGGCGAAGCAGCAGTTGGTGGATTACGGAGTTTCCGAATCGCGGATAAAGATCTCCGGTATGCCGGTCGATCCCAAGTTTTGCGAAGTGGATGAAAAGGTCGCTCAAGAAGCACGCAGTGCTTTCGGACTCGACCCGGATAAGTTCACGGTATTCGTGAATGCGGGCTGGATCGGCGGCGGAAACATTCCGGCGATCTTTAGGGAACTTGTCCGCGGCGAACTGGATGTTCAGGCGATCTTTCTTGCCGGCAAGAATGAGGACTTGAAACGCGAGGCCGAGGAGATCGCGAAAACCGCGAAGTTCCCGGTGAAGGTGATCGGCTATTCCGACGAGATCGAGAAACTAATGCAGTCGGCGAATGTGATGGTATCCAAGCTCGGGGGGCTGACCACTTTTGAAGCCTTGGCTTGCCGTCTTCCCATTATTGCCGATACAACAACTCCTCCGATGCCTCAGGAAGCAGGCACTGTACGATTACTTTCGCAAAAAGGGGCGGGGATATTATTGGAAAAACCCAAAGACATCGTATCCCTTATCCGAAGTCTATCAACTGACACCGTTCGCTATTCTGCGCTCAGAAACGCGACTGCGGGGATGTCGATCCCGAACTCGACCGAATCCATCGTTCGAGAGATCTTCGATATTATTCCTGCCGAAAAAGTCGCTCCTGTATCTGCCTAGTCGAGTGCAATTAGCTTTCCGGTGCTGGGGCGACAGTGTTTATGTGAATTCCGTTCTCGGTCATTTCCGCAAGTGGCATACCGCCCTTGTCAATCACCAATATCTTAAATAAGGGCTTTTTTGTCGGCGATGTCATCAGATCCTTCAAAGCTTCGGTTTTTTCACCTTCCGGCTTAGCACGCCATGCGTCGGTCGCGACGATGTAAAGAGTATTTCCTTCGCGGTATGCACTAGAGAGACTTTTGCCGCCGGGTAGCCGTACCGCTTCGAGAACTTCCACATCGTCACCAAGCGATGCTTCTGTCTTGCCCGCTGAAAAGAGTAAGATTCCCGAAACAATGATCGCCGCTAGAGTTGCACCTACCACCCAGCGATTTGCCGAAAGCGATACGAACGACGGCTTTTGATCTTCAAAATCGTCGTCAGCGACCTTCTTGGCTGGAACCGCCCCCAGGCCTCGACTGGTGAATTTCACGATCGAACGTTCGGTTCGCAGCCTGGCTTCTAGTAACCGGTTCGCGATCTTCAACCGGCGCCCGGCCGATTGCGGATGCTCTGCGATCTGCTGCTCCATCTTTGTGCCAAGCCCTTCCGCCTTTGTTAAGATCTGCATGACCTTATTCTTGACAACGAACGTAAGCATCTTTCGCTCGTGAAGCTCGTCGTGCCTTAGTGATTCGAGCGAGAAGATCGCTTCCAGTACCTCGCGTCCCACCTCGTCCGGTTGATCGTTCTCATCGAATAAGAAATCATCAAGTTCAAATCCACTCCCGAGATCGGTAGCGGCAATGAATGCCGAGAGCGGCCGGACATCAGGATTATGATGTGAAAGAGCCGATATCATTTCGTGAAACTCAGCCCGATCTATCGAGAGCATCGATTCAACGATCTCCTGCGGGGTCGCTTCATTCCCATCCGAGTCAGCGTCAGTGAGTGACTCGGTAAGTTCAAGCAAAGACCTAAGGAATCTAAGATCTTCCGACTCCATTTCCGAGTCTGAGATAACGATCAAGTTTTGATCGTCGATCTCCTTGAGCACCTCGGAAATATAGGTCCCCGAATTCGGCGACGTATCTTGAAACGCTCCGGCGACATCGAACTCGGAGCCAAGACGCTCACCCAGATTCTCGTTCGCTCGAGCCATCAACCCGTTCAGGTGATTGCCAACGACGATGTTGCATTCCACGGCCGCCGCCGCAACCGCCGGATCCCAGAACTTATCGCCCAACTCACCTTTGTACTCACGTATCCGGTCGAAAAGACGACTTGCCGTAAGCGAGCGGAAGTCGAGCAGCTCATCGCTTTCCGCGAGAAATTTGTCGAAACCGGATACGTCACGCGGTGAGCCGGCATCGACCTTCGTCACCCGATCCCATCCGGAATAGAGAGCCGCAAGCCGAACCGAGATCTCATCTCGGGACATTGTCATCGAGCGATATAGATCGCTGACCGAATTGCTGAACGCTCGCGTCAGCGCGAGATCGAATTTGCTCTGGCTGTTCTTGCACCGCGGGATGTCACGATAGAAGCGTGCTAGAGCCAGGAAGACTTCGTTTTCGAATGGCTTCTTCAGGCCGTCGCAGTATCGGCGAATGTGATAGGCCTCGATCGTTTCGTCGCGGGCCGCAAGGTGTTCCTGCCATCCGAGAAGTTCGTGCGCCAGTTGAAACTCAACGCGCTTACGTCGATCCGGATTGTCATCGTCCGCAAGTCCACGCAGTTCATTGATCGCAGATCGGACTGGTGCAAAATCGAACTGATCCGATGTTACCTTTAGAAGCGAGAGTTCCATCTGTGTTAGAAACTCTTCTACTATCCGAAGATGAAGGGCCTTTTCACCCAAATACTTCTCTCGCGCCATGAGTGCGGGATTGTTGTCGGTAAGCGAGACTGTGTCGGATCCTTTGAACATGTGCTTGGTGTAGATATCTACTGGATGATCGAGCGGATGCTGCCGTCCTCGGTCATGTTGAACTGTGCGATCACGCGGCCGCTTCGAACACGGTAGCCGATTATCTGAAACCCGGTCTTCAGCGATGCATCAGTCGGATTTGGGAACATCACGAAGGTAAATTCCTTTGATCGGAGGGTAGAACCTACTATTGTTCCGTGAGCGTTCTCGGCAAAGGTGTTCAGTTCCGGCAGGCGGGCGTAGGTAAAGTTTCGGAAGCGGAAGTTGGATTCGCTCGTATGGATCGCTCGCAACTTGGCCATCGCTGCCGCGTTGTCAGCAGCGTCCCGGGCCTTTGTGAGGGATGGAACGGAGACGGTAGCGATCAACCCGACGATGACGACGACGAGAAGAAGCTCTATAAGGCTGAAGCCTTTTGCGGATTTCATAGCTGGGATCTCAATACGGGATGCGCAGAGCACTGAGCAATCTGCCAAAAAGTGTCACCAAATAAATGACGAAATTGAGTACATTGGCGGACTGGAACTCGATCGCGCTCATTGTCTTTGCTTTATTTTACGGCGTTTCTGTGGGTGCTGCAGCAGATGCCAAAGTTTCGAATAGCAATGCAAGTGCCACGAAATCGGATAGCAAGCTTGTCAGTTCACTGTCATTTCATTAACCTTAGCCTTTGCACTAGTTTCGAACTCTTATCGAAAGCCTCGGAGAAACGAATTGAGCCTATTACTCGAAGGAAAACACGCTTTCATTTCAGGCGGCACTCGCGGAATAGGGGCGGCGCTGTGTGAGGTATTCGCTCGCGAAGGTGCGGATATCGCTTTTAATTATCATTCAAGCGATGATCTGGCGGAGCAGGTGAAGGCCAAGGTCGAGGGTTTGGGACGCAAATGTCTGACTTTCAAAGTGTCCGTGACCGACCGGGTCGGAATGAAGCGCGTCGCACGTGAGATCCACGAACAGTGGGACACGGTTGAGATACTCGTGAACAACGCCGCTGTCAACAAGGGCGACAATTTCGCGACCACCACTGATAAGTCCTGGGATTGGGTGGTTGATACGAACGTAAATAGCCTCTTCGCGGTCACCAAGCCTTTTTATAAGCAGATGATCCGCCAGCGAAAAGGTACGATCCTCAACATCACAAGCATCGGAGCGATCCGTGCTCTGCCGACGTCTGTGCATTACGCGACGTCGAAGGCAGCGATGATCGGGTTCACCAAATGCCTGTCGCGCGAAGCGGCTAATTTCGGGATAACGGTTAACGCGGTGGCGGCCGGCATCTTTGACACCGACCTCGGCAATACGCTCCCCGAACGCCTATTGGCCGCGCATGAGAATTGGGTTTCACTTAAGCGTCTCGGTGAACCAAGCGAACTTGCCGAGTTTGCAGCCTTTATCGTCAGCGATCGTAATTCGTATATGAACGGCGAGGTCATTACGGTAGACGGCGGAACGATCACTTAACTCGACCGCGTTCGAGAATCAAGAATCAATTGCACCCTTAGATTTACAGGCGAAGTGCGCCTGCCTTATAGTAATTCCAACCTATGACGAAGATCGGAATTCCGAAAGAGATACATCCGGGCGAAAAGCGTGTAGCCGCGACGCCGCAAACGGTTTTGAAGCTCAAGAAGCTCGGCTTTGACGTGGCGATCCAGTCGGGTGCGGGCGATTCGATAAATGCCAGCAACGCCGAGTACAAGGAAGCTGGTGCGGAGGTCTTGGCGGATGCCTCGTCCCTGTGGTCTTCATCGGATGTCGTAATGAAGGTGCGTCCGCCGGAAGGGAATGAGACCGATTTGATCCGCGAGCATGGCTGGCT
>JBDSLC010000135.1:0-8906 GCA_039916585.1 Pyrinomonadaceae bacterium
GTTCGAGCCGCACGAATCGCTGACTCGTCTCGCGCGGCTTGAGCGCAAGTGGACGACGCATAATCGTCGGTCAGAGTCACAATGCAGACGACCAGGCCGATCAGCAACGCTAGCCCGCCGATCAAAAACAGGATTATTCCGATGATCTTCATGTTCTTTTCAGCCTCTAGCTTTTGGGACATCCCGCGACCGCACGGCTGATGTAGCTGCCGTAGCTCGCGCCGTATGTTCCGCCGCCTGCATAGTCTTGAATCAGATTGACCCAAAAGATCCAGCAGAATCCGGTGTCGTCGTTCGGATATTGAGCCCAGATCACGCCGTGTCTAAAACGGGAATTTGGAATTCCCAAGCCGTTCTTATCTATCAGCCAATTCGGTTGTTTGAGCCCCACTTTGAGCACTTTCGCTCCGCTAAGATCGACCGCGCTCTGAAGTGCTTTCTTTTCGGCCGGCGTGCCGAGCGTATAGCCCGCTGGTCCGGTGTATCCCGGCAAGGTCTTCTTTGCGGTGGCCGCTAGCCCATCGAGAGCGGGGGTCAGGCACTGGAGAAAGTCCGCCGGCCACTTTCCTAACCACTCAGCTCGCTTCTTGGGTGAAAGAGCAGCCTCAAGATATAGATTCTTGCTGTCGCTTAGCGTCGAAACGTAATAGCCGCGAAGGCCGGGCGTAAACTCTTCCGCCTCTATCCGCGTCTTCTCCAAGTCGCCCAGATGGACCTGCGCAACTGCGTCGGTATGGCAATCGCGGGCGGCCGGTTTGTTCGCATCGCGAAAACATGCCAGGTATTCAGTTCGCTTGGTCGCGATCTCGTAATAGATCGCCGGATTGTTGCCCGGGGCGAGTCCGGTGTCGGGGAAAGAGCGCATCCTGCTTTTAAGTTTTGCCTCGAGTTCGGCGAGCCTCCTTTGGCCAAGGGCCAGAGCCTGGTCGTTATCGGGCCCGTGGATCTTCGCCCAACCATCGACTGTGTCCGCGGATAGGTTGTGTTTCTTCCCGTAGCAGTCAAGATAAGGCGAGATGAAAGAACCGTAACCGCCCCACTCGTCGTATCCCGTGTCGCTGATAATGCTCTTGAACGTCTCCTCGTCGTAAGGGCCCCCGCTGTTGGAACTGCTGGTGTCCGTCGAGCTCTGCGGCTTTTCCTTCTTGATTTTTGGGAACTTCGGCAGGTTGATAGTGATCTGGGTACGAATAGGCCCGGAAAGAATTAACATGGCCGCTATGAGTCCGACGACCGCGAAATGCTTCGATTGTGTTGCCTTCATGATTCCTCCGTTAAAAGCCGTGCGATTCACATAGCTTCCGTAACCTAATAAGGCAATCCAGCTAAAACATTTCAAGATCGCACGGATTAATAGAAAAAAGGCGTCCGGATTTTCCGAACGCCTTTGGAACGTGCACAAAGCGACCAGATCTCAACGCTGTCCGTCGAGGTTCGCCCACTCACCAGACTGAATGAAACTTGCCCAATAGAACGGATGTTTCCGGGCACCGCTCCTGATCATCTCAAGCCGGACCTGCCGCAAAGCCTCGCCGCGGCCCAGGCCTTTCTTGAGGTTTCGGTAATAACCGGTCATTAGCTCGCGAGTGACTTGATCGCTGACGGGCCAAAGACTCATCACCAGCGATTCCGCACCTGCAAGAGCGAACGACCGACGTAGCCCATAGACACCCTCGCCGTTTCTTATCTCGCCCAATCCGGTGTCGCATGCCGACAAGACAACTAACTTCGTACCAGAAAGATTCAGGCCCGCCGCTTCGAGCGCGGTCAGCAGGCCGTCTTCCTGTTCCGCGTTCCGCATGTTCGCTCCCGCAAGCGCGATCCCTGACCGCGCGAGAGGGCTTTCGATCTGGGTTAACTGGCCGTCGATCCCTCGCTTCGCCTCTGAATCCTCGAGGAAGAATCCATGCGTTGCCAGATGTAGTATTTTGGGAGCCTTCAAGGCCCGAATAGCGGCGACCGTTGCCTCCGATCCCGTCAATAATTTCGACTCCGGAAAATACTTTTTGATCTCGGCTGCCTCCGCCGCGGTGCCCCGCAATGGGGCGAAATATACCTCGGAGATGCGTTTTCCCGTCGTCATGCTTCGCGTCGCGGGTCCGATGGCCGACGGCGAGGTCGAGCCCGTCGGGAGCGACGCACTATCGCCAAAAGAAGGATTGGCAACGATGACGGGAGCCCCCAAACTTTCGCTATCAGATCCTGATCGGAATAGGTCCCGGCCGCTCGTCAGGTAAGTGAACCGGAACTTCTCAACGGCATATCGACCACGTTCATTGATCAGCGCTTCGAATGGCAGAAGGTTCAACTCGCCCTCCAGCGATAGGAGAATATGAGTTGCGTTCCCTACCAGCGACCTGATCGGCCGAAGCAGTGCCTCATCCAGTTCGCGACCTAGTTTCGCAGCCCCGCGGCGGCTAGGGTCGCGCAATTCGCCGCGAAAACGCTTTGTCATCGTATCGATCTTCGTGGAGTCTCCCAGATTCACGAATTCGGTCTCATGCCCGCGCCTAATGACATACGCAACATACTCGGCTGGCCGAGCCCCCGCAGAATCCGGGCCGAACATCTTCGTGACCAGTGCAAACTCAATTAATGCGGCGTTCGGCGGAACGATCGTTTTTGCGTCGTCTACCGTATAGGTCTTCTGGGGTTGATAGTACCCGGCGCTCCGTCGGCTCAGTTGCTGCTCGAGCAGATCTTTCTTCGATTGTAGTTCCGCAAGATTCTTGCCGAACGCATTGTCGCCTGCCCGCCGGCCTGAAAGCATAAGGGCCGACAGACGTGCCGCCGTATCGCTAAGTTGATTCAGAACGACCGTGTCCTCGCCCGTCAGATGTTTCCGGATCCGATCGAACGAAAATGCAGTGGCATCAAATACACGGCCTTTGCGTTGCAATAGAACGTTTGCGGCAAGATCGCGAACTCTTTTGTCTGACGGTGCCAAATAGGCGTGCAGGGCCAGAGTTTGAACCTCATCTGCGCGCAGCGATGCCGCGTATGAGAGACGCTGATGTTCGGTCCCGAATACGAGATTCACGGCCAGTTGTCGTTCACCGATCGCATTCGCCCTAGACTGCAGATCCACGGCTGCCGGGATATTTCCTGACTTGGCCTGCAGTGCTGCCATTGCACTTAATACTGCTCGGACATCGTCGTGCTCAGTCCCTAGAACTCGCTCGCGGATCGTCAAGCATTCGATCAACTCTGCCTCAGCTGTTTTCAGATCGTTCTCAAGGATCCGCAGCCGCGCCGAATAGATCAATCCATCGGCATGCTTAAGCGGATCGGTCTGGACCTGTAGCCGCGAGATGCGAAGCGCGCGGTCCATATAATCCCGCGCTCGCGTTAGATCACCCCGCTCCCGATAAAGGTTCCCTAGGCTTAGATAGTTGTCGATGTGCTGTGAGCTGTCGGGCCCGTAGCTTTTTTCATGGATCTGAACCGCCTGCAGCAACAGGCGTTCAGCCGTATCCAGATCACCGAGATTAGAAGTGACGACCGCGATGTTGTATATCGATTCGCCTATCAGGGGATGTCCGGCCGGGAGATTCTTCTCACGGATAGCTCGTACCCGCTCGTCGATCTTCAAGGCCCCGCTGTAGTCGCCTTTGTAATATGCCACGGCAGCGAGGTTAGTCAACGGGTATTGGAGGTCGAGGTCTGAGTCGCCGAGTCGCTGCTCTCGAACCCTTATCGATCGCTCATAAGACCTCTCCGCCGCGTCATAATCACCGCGCACCCTGTACAACAGTCCAAGATTGTTCAAGGTCGTGCCGAGAATGTAAGCGTCGGGCCCGAAAACCCGTTCACGAACTCCGAGCACGTATAAGAACTCCTTTTCCGCGCCTGCGAAATCTCCCTGAAGCCTCAAATGTACGCCGAGGTTATTACGCACCTCGGAAACCGCGATCGCGTCACGGGCCGGATCTTTCTCATAGATCGCCAGAGCGGCTTTCTGGTGCTCGAACGACTTTTCCGAATCGCCCAGTGAAAAGTAATAGATACCGATACGGTTAAGGATGACGGCCACCTCGGGACTATCGTGTCCTAGCAGATCTTCTCGAATTTCCAGGGCCGCTTCCGCCGTCTTGATCGCGTCAGGATATTTTCCGGAACGGGACTGAGCCGCCGCTCGTGACAGCAGCATGCGAGCGTCATGCAGCTTCTTGTCACGATCTTCGGCAATCGATATTTCGAGGATCGATAATATATATCCACCGGAGGGTGCCCCCTTTTTAGCCTCTACCTCGATCTGGTATGACCCGCTCTCATCGGCAACGAATTCAATTGGCTCGGAGCCTTCGTACCTCAGTTGGCTGTCAAACTCCACAGTCCACCGGGCGGGATCTGCAGTGACTCTGATGATGAGATCAGTTCCTTTCTGCGTAAGAATTCCGCGAACCATTTGGCCGGCCGAAGCACGTATCAAAATAGACTCCTTCCGGCCGGCGGCGATCTCGCGCGCCAGCGGTAAACCGGGAGTTATCTCAACGACGTTCGCGGGCGTCTGAGCATGAGAAGCCGAGGCAAGCAAGAATAAAGTAACCAGCGAGGTAAAGATCCTGCAATGTTTCAGACTGCCGAGTGAGGATTTCGTCGTCATGAGAAGCCTCCGCTTTTGTTGAAGTTGTGAGGTGAACCTTTCGGGGATTATCGCACGTGATCGTCTGCTGAGTCACGACTCTTATCTGGAAATTGATTGAAAACTAGGCCCGAGGCCGTTACTTTTGCGATAATCATTCTTCGATGAGTGCACCTGTCCATGTGATCGTAAACGCAGGCTCTGGAAGCGTGCTCGAGGATGAGACCGCCCAGAGTCTCCGGGAGCGTTTCGTAGCGTTCGGCATTAGGGCGGAGGTGCACCTTGCCCACAGTGGAAAAGATATTGTCCGTTTGGCACGCGAGGCGGCTGAGAATGAGGCCGATCTCATAATAGCGGGCGGTGGAGATGGGACGATCAGCACGGTTGCGATCGAAGCATCCGCTGCGGGCAAGACGCTCGGCATATTGCCGCTCGGAACGCTCAACAATTTCTCGAAGGATCTTGGAATTCCGCAGGATCTCAACGCTGCTGTTCGGGTGATCGCCGAGGGCGAAGTCCGTCAGATCGATCTTGCCGAGGTGAATGGACGCATCTTCATCAACAATTCGAGCATCGGACTTTATCCAAAGATCGTCGTCCGCCGCGAACAACAGCAGGAAAAACTTGGCCGCGGTAAGTGGGCTGCGGCGTTCTGGGCAAGCCTTCGTGTTTTCCGAATATCGCCGTTCCTGAAGGTCGCGATCGAACTAGACGGCAAGACATTCGAACGTAAGACGCCGTTCGTTTTCGTCGGCAACAACGAATACGAAATGGATATGTACAACATCGGCCGGCGTCCGAGCCTTGAAGGCGGAAAGCTGAGTCTCTATTTTCTGCATCGAGAGGGAAGGTGGGGACTGTTGATGCTGCTTTGGAAAACGGTGACGGGCGGGCTAAAGCAATGGAAGGATTTTGAAGCCGTGGAAACCGAGCACGTAACGATCCGCGCCAGGCGACGCCGCATCCGTGTCGCGTTCGACGGCGAGACAGACATAATGCGTCCGCCGCTCGAATATCGTATCCGGCCAAAGGCATTGAAAGTGATCGTGCCCCGAGTGGAGCGGTGAGCAACCCGCTCACGCAGGTGCACAAGCCCGCGCGTTAGCAAGGGCGATACTCCCAACTTAACCGTACGCCCTTGCTCACGCGGGCCTCTGCAAAAACGAATGCGAAAGATCGCACACATCTCTGATCTACATTTCGGTGCCGCCGATGAACTAGTCGCTGAGCGGTTGATAGAGTGCGTCACATTGCTCGAACCTGACCTAGTTATCTGCTCCGGCGATCTCACGCAGCGAGCCCGTACGACTCAGTTCGAAGCAGCAAGAGCGTACTTCGCCCGACTCCCGCAGCCGCAGCTTATCATCCCGGGCAATCACGACGTGCCGATGTACAACGTCTACGACCGATTTGTAAATCCGCTGGAAAAATACGAACGTATCATCACCGGCGAACTCGAACCGTTCATTTCCGACGACGAGATCGCGGTAGCAGGGATCAACACCGCCCGCTCGCTGACGATCAAAGGCGGCCGGATCGGGCGAGAGCAGGTCAAACGGCTCCGCGACAAGATGTCGCAATTTCCGGACGCAATGCTGAAGATCATTGTCACCCACCACCCCTTCGACGTTCCCGACGGCGAAGATGAAGACGATATCGTCGGTCGCGCCAAAGAGTTGCTTCCGATGATCGCTGAGTCCGGTGCCGACGTTTTTCTCTCAGGCCACCTTCATAAAAGCCACATAGGCCACTCGGCACGGCGATACAAACTCGACGACGGGTATTCGGCACTCATCATCCAGGCCGGCACCGCCATCTCGAAACGCGGACGCGGCGAGGAAAATTCATTCAATCTATTGGAGTTCCAACATCCGCACCTGACCGTCCACCGGTACGCCTGCCCGATCCGATCCGAACCCTTTCGCCTTGCCGCCACCGAACGATTCGCCCACGATGGCCGAGGCTGGTCGCGGATGTGATCTCCGTTTTATATTTTGTGGGTTCCCTGTTCTAACCAGGAGGAAAAAGAAAAACCGAAAGTACAGCGATTCTCAGGCTGATCCGTCGCTGCGGTGCACCGGTCGTTCACCAGAGCTGAAAAATGCGATGCAGCGCGTACACCTCTGCCTGCATCTTTTCGCCGCCCTCGGTCAACCCCGGCGATCTCGGCCTATTCGGTCATCCACGGGTCCCGTCCACAGATCGGATATCTTGCCTACCCGGCAGCCATCGCGTACCTCGTAAACATTGTGGTTTTCGCCTAGAATGTTGTTATGAACACTGGACCTAATGAGCGGCCTAATGACGGCGTTGATGGCGGGGATGATCACAAGCATCCTCTTGCCGACAATATCACCGGCCTCGGCCAAAAGATCATCGGCGGTATAGAAGAGATAGGCGGCATCCTAACCGGCGATCCAGTGACCGCCGCAGAGGGCGAATTCAACCTCGAAGTTGGAGACGTTAGGGAAGAGGTGGAAGAAGATCTTGAGGATTCCAGGTCGGACGATTAAACCCGTTTTGGCGTAAGGCCGATCATGTATTGTTTTGATATCGAACGCGGAGACCACTAAGCACGCTGAGGAAAACTCTGCGAAACTCGGCGGCCCCTGCGTTAAGATCATCAGCGTTCATTAGCGATATTCCCGGTTAAAGAATGGAATCAACTAAGCAGTCGATGAACTTTCAGTTACCTAAGCGCCTCCGTGGGCTGCAGCCGACGCTTATCAGGCAGTTTTTTGAACGGGCACTACCCGATTCGATCAACTTCGGCCTCGGCGAGCCTGACCTCCCGACTCCGGAGTTCCTGCGTAAAGAAGCCGCCCGCATCGTCACCGAAGAGCAGAACGGCTACACTTCCCATCCGGGAATTCCTGCTCTGCGGAAGCTTATCGCCGGACAGTATCCGCATCTAAACCTTCCAATGACTGGGGTTGTGGTCACCTGTGGCTCGCAGGAGGCGATGACCGATGCGTTTATGTGCTGCATCGACGAAGGCGACGAAGTGCTGCTGCCCGATCCGAGCTTCCCGGCTTATGACGCCTGCACGCGGATCGCGCAAGGGACGCCGGTGTACTATCGAATGCCCGCTGATACCGAGTTTGCGTTCGATATTTCACATTTCAAATCTCAGATCACAGCGAAAACGAAAGCCGCCGTCGTCATCAGCCCGTCCAATCCGACCGGCAAGATAATGACCGCTGAAGATTATCGTCAGATCGCGGAAGTGCTTGAAGGCACAGGTATTTGGCTGTTATCAGATGAGATATACAGCGATCTATATTTTGGCGAACGTCCGCCATCGGCATCGGAATTCTACGAACGCACCATCATCATCAGTGGTCTTTCGAAGTCATTGAGCATGACCGGTTGGCGGCTCGGCTGGGCAGCGTGTTCGGATCCGAGAATGATGGACGCGATCCAGATCCTCCACGGCTTCACGACCGTCTGTACGTCGACCATCACCCAGAAGGCATCGCTGCTCGCGTGGACGGACGAAGCCGAGGCGGCCAAGGCTTACGCCCGTGACGTTTACAAGGTTCGCGGCGATTTCCTCGTTAAGCTCCTCGCCGATGAACTCGGCTTGAAGGCCACCGCCCCTGAAGGAGCGTTCTACACGATGCTCGATGTCCGTTCCCTCGGAGACGACATCGAGATCGCTGAGAAATGCTTGCAAAATAGGGTAGTCACGGTCCCCGGCATTGCGTTCGGCCAGGAAGCAAAAGGTTTCCTTCGCGTTTCGTTCTGTAACACCGAAGAGCGCATGGCCGAAGGCGTCCGGCGCATGAAAGAGGCCCTGATGTAGAACAGGCTGTTAGCCTGTTCATATCCCGGTCCGAGACGAATCCAAGTTCACGTCAGCGACAGGCTGACAGCGTGTCGTACTGTCTATGAAAAAGTATCGTGTTGGAATTCTCGGAGCCACCGGCACCGTCGGGCAAAGGTTCATTCAATTGCTGCAGGGCCATCCGCAGTTCGAGATCTCGGCCTTAGCGGCGTCGGATCGTTCGGCTGGGAAGTCCTACGCCGAGGCGTGCGCGTGGAAGCTGACGGGCACGATTCCCGAAAACGTCCGCGAAATTGAGGTGACGCCGATCGAGCCTCCGATCGACTGCGACATCGTGTTCTCGAGCCTTCCGTCCGGTGTCGCCCGCGAAACTGAAGAGACATTCGCCCGTGCCGGATACCCTGTCATCAGCAATTCATCCAGCTACCGAATGGACGCAGACGTGCCGCTGCTGATCCCTGAGATCAACGCTGAACACCTCGGTTTGATCGACATCCAACGACAGAAACGCGGCTTTGGTAAAGGGTTTATCGT
>JBDSLC010000136.1:0-23544 GCA_039916585.1 Pyrinomonadaceae bacterium
CCTGCGGGAATCGCTCAAGATCTTATCGACCTCAACTTCATGAAACCGGGTGTCGATGTAAAGTCTGTTAAGCCGGTGGTCGAAAAGATGTTCGAGTTTCATCTTAATCTGAAATTGAAGGACGTTAATTTCAAAGAGCTAACCTACGACCTCGCGGATGTGATGTACGACTATCCGTTCCGTCTCCCTTCAAACTTTACGTATATTATGCGTGCGCTGATGACACTGGAAGGCATCGGCATCATCACCGATCCCGAGTTCAACTTTTTCGAGACAGCGAAACCGTATGCGAAAGAATTCATGCTCCGCCGCGAAGGCGCCGACTTCCGTAAGCACTTTGTCGGCAAGCTCCTCGGCCGCGATGAGGGTGGCAAGATAGACTGGAATCGCACGTGGAAACTCGCGAAGATGGCCTTCAAGACCGTGTTGAATACTCAGTGATGGCAGATGTCCCACGGCGACAATTTTCAACGGGCTCGCGATCTTGTGCTTCGGCACGGATGGAATAGTACCTGTTTTCAGATAGTTAACCCAGGTATTCAGTATTGGTTTGACCAAGATGGCGAGTCGGTAGTCGGCTATGTTTCGTCAAAGGGCGTTCGAGTGGTAGCAGGCGCCCCTGTGTGTCCCAACGATGCGTTAGCGGATGTCACCGCAAGGTTTGAAGCTGATGCCGCGGACAACGGCGAGAGTGTCTGCTACTTCGGCGCCGAGGCCCGGCTTGAGGCCGTATTGCATGACTCGCTACGACATTCACGTGTCTCGCTCGGCGGTCAGCCTGTCTGGCATCCGGCTGGTTGGGCATCGATCGTTGATGCCAAATCCTCGCTTCGCGCCCAGTTCAACCGGGCGAGAAACAAGGGCATCAAGATTGAGGAGTGGACAGCCAAGCGAGCTCACAACGACCCCGCACTTCGCGAATGCCTCCACGCCTGGCTTGATACAAAAGGCCTGCCGCCGCTTCACTTCGTAATCGAACCGGAAACCCTCGAGCGTCTCGAAAACCGTCGCATCTTTGTCGCCGAACGAGGCGAGATCGTCGAAGCCTTCCTGATCCTCTCTCCGGTCCCAACGCGCTCTGGATGGCTGACTGAACAGTTTCCGCACCGGCCTCAGGCGCCAAACGGCACAGTCGAACTGATGATGGATCAGGCGATTCGAAAGCTTGGACACGAGGGGTTTGAATACGTCACGCTCGGCATCTCGCCGCTATCCAAACGAGCGAACATCAATGCTGAGAAGAATCCGGCATGGCTAAAAGTTCTACTCGCGTGGATGCGAAAACACGGACAGCGGTTCTATAATTTCGACGGCCTAGACCACTTTAAGTCCAAACTGATGCCGGAGTATTGGGAACCCGTTTATGCCATCTCGAACGAACCACAGGTGTCCGGAAAAACGATGTGGGCGATCGCGTCCGCGTTCGCCGACAACCGGCCATTTAGCGTCTTCGGAAAAGGATTGGCGAGAGCGGTACGAACAGAACTTGGGAACGTCGGTAAGTGGTTTCGAAAGTGAGGATGCAGAAGTTGAACGTAAATCACACCGATAACGATCTCGCAGTAGACGATCCGTCGAGCGACACGTGGAATTTCGCCGAACAGGTTAGCATCAGCACCTATTGGAACGGCGACGAGGCGCCAGATGGTAGGCATTTCGCGGTGAGATTTTTATGGACAGACTCTGCACTGTATGTAAGGTTTGAAGCAAACCAAGCAGAACCATTCATCGTCGCAGCGAATCCCGACGTTAACGAGAAAGCAATGAATCTCTGGGATCGGGACGTTGTCGAAATATTCGTCGCACCCGATCGAAACGAGCCGAGAAAGTATTTCGAGTTCGAAGCGGCACCGACGGGGGAATGGCTCGACATTGCTCTCGATTCTACGAGCGGCGAGCGGATTTCTGATTGGGACTACGCCTCTGGTATGGAAGCCGCAGCAAAGATCGAACGAGACCAAGTGATCATCGCAATCAAGATCCCGTGGACCGCGTTCGGTAAGCAACCGAAGGAAGGCGACGTCTGGTTGGGAAATCTTCTCCGATGCGTGGGTAAAGATCCAGATCGGGGCTATCTCGCGTGGTCACCGACCATGACCGAACAACCAAACTTCCACGTGCCCGAACGTTTCGGCGAGTTTCACTTCGTTAAGTAAAGAATTTCTCGTTGATAAGCAACCCGCCCCAGACCAGACTGAATGCACCCGCGAGAAGGCGAATACCTTTATTGATCAAAACAAATCTACCGGCCGTAAAGTAGAGCGGCAGCCCCATCAAAAGGCTCATTATCATCATTCCCGCGATCGAGCCGATGCCGAAGATCCCGATGTAAAGGAGAGCCACGCCAGGTGACGAGATGGTCGGCAGTACCAGCAGCATCAACCCCGCGCTTCCCGCTAGTCCGTGCATCATACCGACGATAACCGCGCGTGGAGCAAATCGGTGATGCGAGGTTTCCGCCTTTTCTTCGCGGTGAATGTGGAGATGTCGGTGCTCGTGCCCGTGGTGGTCGTGCGTATGTGTGTGCACCCTTTCGGCGGTGAAGATCTTCCGGATCGCATTTATTCCCAGCAGCACGAGCATTATCCCGACAAATCCCTCAAGCATTCCCTCCGTGCTACGCGAGATCTGAACTTTCACAAAAATCACCAATGCGCCAACGATAAAGAGTGAAATGGTATGGCCCACGCCCCAAAACCCGCCGATGATCGACGCCGTCAGCACATTCTTGTGTTCGCTCACGATCGCCGAAACAGCGGCAAGATGATCCGCCTCGATCGCATGATACAGCCCAAACACAAACCCGATCACGAGCACGGCAAACGCCGATTGTTCGGGGGATGGTGCGAGAATACTTTCCATTTCTAAACCGTCATGCCGCCGTCCACTGCAATCGTCTGTCCGGTGATGTAGCTCGATGCGTCGGATGCAAGAAACACCGCGACGCCCTTCAACTCACCTTCATTACCGACACGCGGGATCACGTTATTTTCCTGTATCGACCGCTCATAAATATCGATCACCGCATCGGCAAGCCGCGAATGAAAAAATCCCGGAGCGATGGCGTTCACGCGGATCCCCTTGCGTCCCCAACTCGCCGCAAGCTCTCGCGTTAGCCCGATCAATCCTGCCTTACTTGAAACGTATCCGGCATAAAACGGCCCGTTTGCCGATGATGTAAGTCCCGCTATCGATGCGATATTAATGATCGAGCCCGAACCTTGTTTGAGCATCTGCCGCCCCGCGGCCTGCGCCATCAAGAAGCATCCTGTCAGATTTACATCCAGCACCTTCTGCCACTGTTCCAGCGGCATATCTTCCGGCATCGCTCCCCAGGAGATCCCCGCGTTGTTGACTAGAACATCGACCGATCCGAAGTGCTCAACGGTCGCGTCAACAACTGATTGGACTTCCGACGGTTTCGAGACATCGCAGACCCGACCGGCCACGTTCATGTTCTTCGCGCGGAACCCCTCGACGGTTTCATCCAGCCACTCCGCGCGCCTGGCGCAGAGCATCACATTCGCCCCGGCCTCCGCCAGTCCCTCGGCCATTTCTTTACCGATACCTCGCGAACCGCCAGTGACGATCGCCGTCTTACCCGACAGGTCGAAAAGGTCTTTTACATTCTTCGACATAGAAATTACCAGCCTAGCATTTCCTGAATGGTGTGAGAAAATAGATGTATGGCAAAAACCGAGAGAGAACTCGCATTCGTTCGCGATCTCGACATAAATGAGAGCTGGACGCGTCGATTTACGGATCTGATCGACAAGCACGTGGGGTTTAAGGACGCTGAGAATATTCTCTACATCAACGCCGGAACCGGCGATCACTGCATCGCGATCCGCGAAAAGACGGATGAAAAGAAGACGATCGTCGCGACCTGTGAGAATGACGAGCTGTTAAAGATCGCTCGCGACAAGGGTGCTGCGGTTCGCGCAGAGATAGAGTTTTTGGACGATGAGATCGACGACGATTCGTTCGATGCGGTGATCGCGGATGCGAGCTTCACCCGTTCGGATGAAGCGGCCGAGCAGATAATGGATGCGATCCGAGTCGCACGTCCGGGCGGTAGCGTCGCGATCGTGCTTCCATCGGCGGGCAGCTTCGGCGAGGTATTCTCGCTTTTGTGGGAGGTTCTTTTCAATGAAGAGCTAAGCGAACACACTGCGGCCGTTGAGTCGATGATCGCGGACATCCCAACGGTTTCAAAGGTCGAGGAGATCGCCGAGAACGCCGGCCTGCGTGAGATCAAGACGGAAATGGCGACCGAGCTATTCGAATTTGAGAACGGCGCCGCGTTTGTTGCGTCAGCGCTGGTCTCTGATTTCCTGATGCCGATATGGCTCGAAATGCTTGACGACGAAACTGCGGAAAACGTCTCGCAGAAACTCGCACAACTGATCGACCAGGAAGACGCAGATCTGTCGTTCCGGTTCACCGTGAAAGTGACCTTGATCACAGGAAAGAAGGAACGATCTCACTAAATGCCGGCGTGGACTCAGATTCTTGCACTGCTCAAGATCCACATCTCGACCAAGATATTGTCCCTGGAACAACTCGAAACTCGAAACTGGTGCAAAATTATTTCGGTTCCTTATACACGGAGCCGTTCTTCATCACAAAACTTACATTCTCCATCCGCTTGATATCGGTTAGCGGGTTTCCGGGAACGGCGACAATGTCCGCGAACTTACCGACCGATAGCGTCCCGTGCGTCCTATCGATCCCAAGCAGCCTGGCGCCGTTCTGCGTTCCGGCGACGATCGAATCCATCGGCGACATCCCGCCCCATTCGACCATTAGTGTGAACTCGTGGCCATTGGTTCCGTGGGGGATAACGCCGGCGTCGGTGCCGAGCGCTATCTGCGCCTTATTGGCGACTGCGAATCGGATCGCGTTTCGCATTCCCGCCGCCGCGGCAAGCGCCTTTTCACCGCGATAGCCTTTAAGTATTCCGTTCTTAGCCAGGCGCTCGACGCCTTCACCCGCCATCAGCGTCGGTACCAGAAACGTCCCATTCTTGGCCATCATCTTCGCGCCTTCGTCGTCGAGGAATGAACCGTGCTCGATCGAAGAAACGCCCGCACGAACCGCGATCTTGATTCCTTCAGTCCCGTGAGCATGTGCCGCTACTTTTCGTTCGAGCTTATGTGCCTCGTCTACCATCGCCTTGAGCTCTTCATATGTATATTGCGTCGCCCCGACCGCGTCCCCCTCGCTCAGCACGCCGCCGGTCGCACAGGTCTTGATAACGTCGGCCCCGTACTTGATCTGATATCTAACCGCAGCACGTATTTGTTCTGGCCCGTCAGCGATGCCGGTCTTGTAATCGCCGTCCGCGGCACCCGGTTTGAACCCGTTCTCGTCGCAATGACCGCCCGTCATCCCGATCGAATGCGCGGCGCCGATGATCCGCGGCCCAACGACCCAACCCTCGTTGATCGCCCGCTTCAGCGTAAGGTCGTCAAAGTTCGGCGCGCCCAGATTCCGGATGGTGGTGAATCCACCCATCAGCGTCCGCTCGGCATTTCGAACTCCAAGGATAGTTCCGAACGAATCCGGATCGCGAAACGTCGACGCCGCCGCATCCGGATCGCCGAGCACGCGACCGATAATGTGCGTATGAGCGTCGATAAAGCCCGGCAAAAGGGTCGCGTCACCTAGGTCGATCATCTTCGCACCGGTCGGTATGTTTACCGACGAAGCCGGGCCAACCGCCATGATCTTGTCATCCAAGATCACAATCACGCCGTTACTGATCGCCGCCGCACCGGTTCCATCTATCACGCGAGCCGCCTTCAGCACGACGGTGCCTGAGCCTTTCGGCTCGCCGGGAGCTCCGACGTTCTGCGCCTTCACGTGGTGGTACTGCGGTGCGAGGTAAAACATCGCGGCTAGCAATAATAGCGTCGTAAATGTCGATCTTCGAAAACTCATGAGCGGCATAGTTGGTAAATAGAGCATCAGTTTCGATCAAAGGACCTTATCCCAAAACACCTTAAATTCTGGTGAAAGGGCAGTCGGATTCGCCATTTGCCATGGCGCAAGTTGAGCTTTTGTGAGCGCGGTCGCCTTTAGCCCGTTTGCGCGAAAGTCCTGGACTGTATAAAAGACGGGAACCGGGGTGACTTTAGGTTGAATGAGGCAGCCACCGGGTATCTGGAGAAATCTATTTACGAAGTTTCGCAGATTTTCCGGCGTCGGCGCATAGTGGCCGCTTTTAGCAGTGATCATCCTTGGAATACCGCCATAACACACGATCTCTCCAGCTGCCATAACCATTCCGCCCCCCAGAAAGCTGGAATGATGATGCTTTCCGGCCTTGTGAGTGCCTCCGTATATCTTGCCCTCAGGGCTAACAACAAAGATTCCCCATCCTTTCCCGGAAAAATGCGTCTCGGTATGGGTTGTGTCCCAGGCTACGTCATCCTGATCGTAGAGTTGAGCTCCGACCCAGTGAAGCATGCCCCTGTCGTCTCCATATTTGTTCGATTGTCCGACCAACTCGACGTAATACTTAACGACTTGGTCCGTATGGTCCATAAACCAAAAGTCCTTGGTTCCGATGGCATCCCAGAACGAAGTTTTGGTGGCAATGTGGTTAGCATCTTTTAACCAGGCATCAAATTTTGGTGCGAGTTGAAAACCTGGGCGGTGCTCGGGATCGATCAGTTCAAGCCAATAGCTTTGCTTTTTCTGCGCGGGGTCGGCTGCGGCTAAACCTTTGATCGGATTTCCAACGATCTTGAAGTCCGCTGGCCCCGAAAGCATCCGCAGGCCCAACGCCGTTACCTCTTTTCCGACCTGCTCCAATATGTCTTTGCAAGCAGCCCAACGCAAAGCATTCTTCCCCCCGCCTGGCTTACCCGGCTTGGGAGGCTGAGGTGGCTTGCTTGTACAATAAAAGCCAGCCACCTGGCATATACGCATAAGCTGGTCCGATTTTGGTTTTGGGTTGACGGGCGAGACTATGGCGTTATAAGTGTTCACTTCCTGCAACAGGCCGGTGATCAACTCGTTTCCGCCGTGGCTTCCGCCTATGGCTGCGTACGCCAATTTTGCGCTATCAAGCATAGTGAACCTCTTTCACGAATATTTTGACGTGATCTCTCTCTGGCAACTGTCATTGACGGGACAGCCCAGACCAGATCTAAGTTTTTATTGAACTAAATAGGGATCGAATTTGGGTATAGTATGTGAACACCTACGAAAGAGCAAGCTACACCACGTTATAGTCCGATAACCTTCAGAGAGAGAATTCGGCTTTGCTGAAAAGTTGTGAAAGAACGGACATATTTTCTCTCTCCTCGGGGCACGGGAGTTATTGAATTGATTGCAAACATGATCGATCTACGAAGTGATACGGTAACGAAACCGACGGACGATATGCGGGCGGCGATGGCATCGGGGGAAGTTGGCGATGACGTATATGGCGAAGACCCGACCGTGAATCGCCTTCAAGATCGTGCCGCAGAGATCTTTGAGAAAGCGGCAGCTCTGTTCGTTCCGTCCGGCTGCATGGCGAATCAGATCGCGATCAAGGTTCACACAAAACCGGGTGACGAGGTGGTAATCGAAGACCGAGGGCACATTTATCTCCACGAGATGGGCTCGGCGTCCGTTATCTCCGGCGTGCTGCTAAGGCCTGTCCGCAGCGAAGACCGCAGCGGGCATCTCAAGTGGAGTGAGATCGAATCCGGGTTGCATATCGACCACGATTACCACGGCTCCGCGACAGGACTCATCTGCCTCGAGAATTCGCACAACATGGCCGGCGGAACCGTGATGACCGCCGATCATTGCAAAGATCTCTGCGACCGCGCTCACGCGCACAATATTCCCGTCCACCTCGACGGAGCCCGTGTCTTCAACGGTGCGGTGGCACTGGGCGCGACCGTCGCTGACCTCACGCGCCATTGCGATTCGGTTCAGTTCTGCCTCTCCAAAGGCCTCGGGGCACCGGTCGGTTCGATGCTCGTCGGCTCCCGCGAATTTATCGACGAGGCCCGCGCATGGCGGAAACGCCTCGGCGGCGGAATGCGGCAGGCAGGAATTCTCGCCGCCGCCGGATTGATCGCCCTCGAAGAATCGCCCAAACGCCTCCACGAAGATCACACAAACGCCCGCCGCCTCACCGAAGGCCTCGCGGCGATCGATGGCGTCTCGTTCGACCCCGCATCCGTCGTCACCAACATCGTCATCTTCGACGTCTCCGCCACCGGCCGCACACCTGCGGCGATCTGCGACCATCTCAAACAACACAACATCCTCGCCCTCGGCTGGGATTCGGTCATCCGAATGGTCACGCACAACGGCATCAACGGTGACGATGTCCTTGCGGTCACAATCGCGTTGACAAAACTGATGACTGACAACCGTCCACTGGCAACTGCTTAATGAATATCGAACAACTCCGCAAATACTGCCTTTCATTCCCGCACGCGACCGAGGACGTTAAGTGGGGAAACGATCTCTGCTTTTGTGTCGGCGGAAAGATGTTTTGCGTGACGGGGCTCGACGGTTCGGGACACATGTCCTTCAAGACGACACCCGCAAAATTCGCAGAACTCACCGAACGCGACGGGATCATTCCTGCACCTTACGTCGCACGATATCACTGGATCGCGATGAAACGCACGGACGCGATCGATAGAGCTGAACTCAAAGAACTCATTGCGAATTCCTATCAGCTCGTTTTCGAGAAACTACCTAAAAAGGTGCGAACACTACTGGAGAAAGAATCGAAATGAGAATGTTCATCGCCATTTTCCTTTTCGCGTCCGCAGTACTTGCCCAAGTGAAGTTCGTCAGCATCGAAGGCCATCGCGGAGCCCGGGGGCATCTACCAGAAAATACGATCGCGTCGTTCATCAAAGCCATCGAACTCGGCGCCGATACGCTCGAACTCGACGTAGTGATCAGCAAGGACAAAAAGGTCGTCGTCTCGCACGATTCGTGGTTCTCGTATTTCATCTCGACCGCACCGAACGGCGAAAAGATCACAAAGGAGAATGAGAAGAAGCACAATCTCTTTCTGATGGATTATGCCGAGATCAAGAAGTACGACGTCGGCGTTCGCGGCAATTCGCAGTTCCCGGATCAGCAGCCGCAAAAAGCGTACAAGCCGCTGCTTTCCGAGGTGTTCACCGCGCTGGATAAGTTCACGCGAAGCAAGAAACTTCCGCTCGTGAAATACAACATCGAGATAAAGTCCGGTCCTGACGGTGACGGTATCCACCATCCGCCGCCGCCCGAGTTCGCGTCGCTCGTAATGGCCGAGGTGGTCAAGTACAAAATGACGACCCGATCAAAGCTTCAGTCCTTCGACGTTCGACCGCTTCAGGAGATACGAAAGAATTGGCCGAAGACTCGGATAGCACTCCTCGTCGGCAGCATGGACGGCATCGAAAAGAGCGTCGGAAAACTTGGATTTACACCCGATACTTATAGCCCGCATTTCTCTCTCGTCGATCAGTCCGTCGTTGATTACTGTAAGGCGAATAAGATCAAGCTGGTCCCCTGGACCGTTAATGAGATCGCCGATCTAGAGAAAATGAAACGTTTCCTGATCGATGGAATCATCACCGATTATCCCGATCGTGCCATGAAAGTCTTTCGAAACTAGAACGCCCTCCCCTTGAAAAACTACTCTCTTCGGACGCAGAGCCCCACTTTGCATCTCAGCGTGAAACGGATTTCCTGTACGCAGGCGCTACTTCGAAATGACATTCGAATCATTTTCGATACAATAAATCTCGATGATCATAGCGATCGATGGGCCGTCGGGTGCCGGAAAATCTACTCTGGGAAAGATGCTCGCTAAAGAGCTCGGCCTTCTTTATCTCGATACGGGTGCGATGTACCGCGCAGTCGCTCTGTCGGCAAGCCGGAAGGGAATCGGGCTGGATGAAGAAGACGCTGTCTCGCAAAACGCCCGCGATGCCGAGATCGAACTCAAAGGTGAAGTAGATTCCCTGCAAATACTCCTTGACGGCGTCGATGTCTCGGACGATATCCGCACGCTCGAGATCGCCCAGGCTGCGTCAGTCGTCTCGACGATCTCCGACGTCCGCCGGACGATGGTCGAACTTCAGCGGAAGCTCGGCGAACAAAGCCCAAAAGGCTGCGTCCTCGAAGGCCGCGACATCGGCAGCGTTGTTTTCCCTAACGCCCACATCAAGTTCTTCCTCACTGCCAAACCCGAGGCCCGAGCTCGCCGCCGCTTCGAAGAGGACAAAGCCAAAGGCCGCCTCACCAGCTACGACCAAACCCTCGCCGAGATCAACCAACGCGACGAACGCGACGTCTCCCGCGTCGATTCGCCCCTCACCATCGCCGATGACGCAGTCGTCATCGATACTAGCGAACTCGACCTTTCCGAGGTTTTCGAACAAATGGTCGCAAAGATTGGCGAAGTAAGGGCGAGCGCCGCGTCAGATCAGCGTTGACTTGCCGCGAGCCAGTCGCTAATATCTTAGATTGCTTATGCTCCCGTAGCTCAGTTGGATAGAGCAACGGCCTTCTAAGCCGTAGGTCGCAGGTTCGAATCCTGCCGGGGGTACCATTGATCTGAAATTTCAGATCTCAGATTTGAAATTCTTTTGCGGCGGCTATAGTTCAGTTGGTTAGAACGCCTGATTGTGGTTCAGGAGGTCGTGGGTTCGAGCCCCACTAGCCGCCCCATCCTTCCTTCTCTTCCAATAAAACATTGATTCTTGTCAGTTGGGCGCAATATACTCAAAGGGCCTCATGTTGCCAGTTTTATGAAGTCTCTCAGTATATTCGTCGCTATCAGCATGCTGTCACTGGGCATTTTCGCGCAGAGCAACACTGATCCGTACGTGAAAGACGAGCTTCTGATCAAGTTCCGCAAGACTGTCACCAAGACCAAATCTATCGAGACTGCGGCCCGGCTTGGATTGGCGGCCGTTGAAAATCTCGGCCTTACCGGCTGGCAGAGGGTGAGGCTCACGAACGGGCTAGATCCTAAAAGGGCCGCTGCCGGTATAAGTCTGGAATCCGAGATCGAGTACGTTCAACCCAACTTCTATTACCACCTTCAGGCCACTCCGAATGACATTCAGTGGGGCACGGCCGGGATGTACGGGCTTCCGAAGATATCTGCACCGGCCGCATGGGATCTGACGACCGGCAGCTCGACGGTCGTGGTCGCGAACATCGACACCGGAATGCGGTACACCCACGAAGATCTCGCGGCGAATATGTGGACCAATCCGGGCGAGATCCAGGGCAACGGGATAGACGACGACAATAACGGCTTTCCCGACGATTATTACGGTTACGACTTCTTCTTTAACGACCCCGACCCGCTCGACGAGAACGGTCATGGCACGCATACCGGCGGAACGATCGGAGCCGTTGGCAACAACGCGCTCGGAGTCGTCGGCGTTAACTGGAATGTCCGGATCATGGCGATCAAGATCTACAACGCCTCCGGCGTCGGAACGACCTCTGCAATGCTCGTCAATGCCTATAACTACATTCGGATGATGAAAAACCGGGGAATAAATATCCGGGTTACGAACAATAGTTATGCGGGGTGCGATGAAGCCTGCGGATACGACCAGGCGACCAAAGACACTCTGGATGCTATGGGAAACGCGGGAATTCTGAATGTATTCGCTGCAGGGAACAACGGTTGGAACAATGATACCGTCGCCTCTCCGGCCTATCCCGCCGCATACACGTCGCCGAGCATTTTGACCGTTGCTTCATCAACAAGCACCGACGCCAGGTCGAGTTTTTCGAATTATGGCCCAATAAGCGTCGACATTGCCGCTCCGGGCTCCGGAATTCTCAGTACTACCCGAGCGTCCGACAGCTCATATGGCGGGAATAGCGGCACCTCGATGGCCGCTCCGCACGTAACCGGGGCGGCGGCACTCCTTGCGGCATACGACCCGACGCTGTCGGCCGTCTCGATCAAGGCCACGTTAATGAACCGAGTCGATCCTCTAACCGGTTGGGACGCCACCCCGATCAAAACCAACGGCAGACTTAATGTTTTCAGTGCGTTACAAGGTCCGACGGTTTGCTCTCTCAGTCTCTCGCAGTCGACGGTGACGATCAGCCGCAAAGGCGGATATGTAGAAGTTAGTGTCACAAGTGGG
Organism: Pyrinomonadaceae bacterium; assembly: GCA_039916585.1. Taxonomy (GTDB): domain Bacteria; phylum Acidobacteriota; class Blastocatellia; order Pyrinomonadales; family Pyrinomonadaceae; genus OLB17. The sequence goes on from JBDSLC010000136.1 coordinate 12,138, forward strand.
CCGAATTGCGATTTTTCGGTCGCCTCTGACCAGCATTGGGCCCGGCTGCAAGGGCCGGGAGTAATAAGCGGATCGCAGCCCGTAAAGGTGTATGTGAATCCGAGTTATGGACAGTTGCGAACTGCCACCTTGAGCATTGGCGGACAAATCGTCTCGATTCGTCAGGGAAGGCCCTGAAATTCGGAAATTACAGGCCTATTCCAACTTTCTTTGCATTTGAGGCGTCTAAGGGTTCGTAGGAATTGGACCATACCTGATAAAACGCAGACGATTCTCTTGCTAACGTCGGATTCAAATTAGTATAGTTGTGGTTTACGGGTGTGTATCCGGGACATCGTTTTAGTAGTAAGGACATCATTTAATGAGCCGAAAAATTGTTTCCCTTGGGCGGATTTTGCTTTCAGCCCTGACCATATCTTTGCTTAGCTTTTCCAGCTTTTCGCAGGTTCAGTTACGCGAAGCCCTCGACTTTGACGGCGACCAGAAGGCCGATTTTTCCATTTTTCGCCCGTCTGATAATACTTGGTACATCATGGGCACCACCGGCAGTTACACCGCTCAACAATGGGGTATTGCCAATGAGGACGGCCTGGTTCCCGGCGATTATGATGGAGATAACAAAGCTGATATCGCGGTATTCCGTGAAACTACGGGCGTTTGGTATGTACTCAAGAGTTCGGACTCGACATTTTCCGCTGTCGGATGGGGAGCTGAAGGCGACGTGCCCGTAGCTCGTGATTACGACGGAGATGGGACAACTGACATTGCAATCGTTCGAAGTTCGGGCGGATATCTGTACTGGTGGATACTCAAGACAACTGGAGGGTACAGGGTTGAGCAGTGGGGTCTTGATACCGATTTTGCGGCTCCTGGCGACTATGACGGCGACGGCAAATTTGACTTGTGTGTTCAACGTCCGGGAGCGACGCCAACGTCACCAGCCTTTTTTTACATTTTGGGGTCCCAGCTAGGTTACTTTGGCTATCAATGGGGAATTTCTACAGATTTCTCAGTCCCAGGAGATTATGATGGAGATGGTAAAACTGACATTGCGATCGTCCGCGAAGGTGCTCTAGCGACTGATAACATTGTCTGGTGGATACTTCGCAGCGACGGTCAGGGATACATGGCGCAGCCGTTCGGGCTAAGTGGTCCTGACTTTACGGCGCAGGCTGACTACGATGGTGACGGAAGAACCGAAATCGGAGTGTGGCGCCAGACCGACGGCCAGTTTTATGCGTTGAACCCAACGACGGGTGTCCTCACCCAGGCTTACTGGGGTAAAGCCGGTGATATCCCGGTTGCTACGTACGATACGCACTGATCGGGTTTTTGTGATCATTATAGGCCGAAGGCATTTACTGCCTTCGGCCTTTCTGCTTTAGAATCGTTGTGTGACAGCTTCCGATCCAACGAAAAGATTCGCCGGGCGACGCGTGCTGATAGTCGGCGATCTCGTCGCGGATCAGTTTCTGAACGGAACGATCTCGCGCGTATCGCGTGAGGCCCCGGTCTTTATCGTTCGTCACGACGAGACAGAAACTCGACCGGGAGCGGCGGCCAACACCGCAGCCAATATCGCATCCCTCGGCGGCCAGGCTATTCTAATAGGGATCGTTGGCGACGATGAGAACGCAGAATTGCTGCTTGCGTCCCTTGAAGCGAATGTCGCGACCGAGTCCATCGTCCGAGCCTTCGGCACCCGAACGACGACTAAGGTCCGGGTCCTTGCGGGGCAACACTACGCGGCACGGCAGCAAATGATCCGCATCGATTACGAGGGCGGTAAGGCCACCGATTCCGAGACGCGGGCAAAATTTGCCGATCATTTTGAGCGGGAAGCGGCATCGGCCGACGCGATCGTACTTTCTGATTACGGCTACGGCGTCGTCACGCCGGAACTATTCGCACGCGCACGCGAACTCGCAACTTCCCGAAACATACCGCTGATCGTCGATTCTCGCTTCCGCCTCGGCGATTTCGCCGGAGCGACGAGCGCAACTCCGAATCAGGATGAGGTCGAGCACATCCTCGGAAGCGGGTTTAGCGTCGCCGATTGTGAGCGCCTTCGCGAAACTCTCGATCTGGAAGCTTTACTCATCACCCGCGGCAACAAAGGAATGCTGCTGATCGAGGCCGGTCGACAACCTGTATACATCGACGCAGTCGGTTCAAGTGAGCCTGTTGATGTGACCGGTGCAGGCGATACAGTTATAGCGGCGTATGCCCTCGGGCTCGCTGGCGGACTAAATTTTGCCGAGGCAGCCGATATCGCGAATCAGGCGGGAAGTATCGTCGTCATGAAGAAAGGTACGGCAACTGCGAATGCCGAGGAACTTTTGTCTTCCATTAAAGAGCATTCTCAGACGCCCCAGGCGTTGCCCGCAAACTGATGCAAAGATGTTGCGCTCCAATTCTCGATCGCGGATCGCTCACCGCTAGCGTGGCTGACCTGCGAGAGCATCGCGCAAAGATCGTGCTCGCGAATGGCTGTTTCGATCTGTTTCACGTCGGACACCTCCGATACCTTCTTGGCGCCGCTGACCTGGCAGACGTGCTGATCGTGGGTATCAACTCAGACGTGCAAACGCGTAAAATTAAGGGCGACGGACGGCCGCACACCTCTGAGAGCGAGCGAGCCGAGATAATCGCCGGTCTCCGGTGTGTCGATATCGTAACGATCTTTAATGAACCCACGGTCGAAGAACTGCTCCTCGCCATCAAACCGGACTTTCACGCCAAGGGCACCGACTATACGATCGACACCGTTCCCGAACGCGACATCGTCCGATCTTACGGCGGGATAGTCGCGATCGTCGGTGACCCGAAAGATCACTCCTCTACGGAGATCATCGAACGGCTTGGTAAAAGGTGATGTGGGAGTCCAAGACCAAGCGCGACCTGATGATCGAGGTATGGGAAAAGCTCGATTGCGAGAGCATTGGCTCGGCAGAGCTCGAGGCGATCGAAGAGGTTGTTCGCGATGTGCTCGGCGAAACGGCAGTCGATTCGCCGATGAAGATCGCTCGCCTGCTCGCGGATGAGGGAGCCGAGCTCAGACATTCAGAGATCATGGAACTCCATGTTCTCCGATATGAAGCAAAGCCTTATACAGCGGAGTTTCGAAACATCTTGAAGGTCGATTCGTTTCGGCAAACGCTGACAAGCATTCGCAACCTCGACAACCTCCGCAAGAAGTTTCTATCCGAAGGCGACAAGAACGGCATCCGCCTGATCCGCGAACGTGTGATCGAGGCGAAGAAAAAATTGACCGCAAACGCCAAACAAACCGAGATCGCCGAATGGCTGACCGTCTGGCTCCAAACCCCCGACGCCTTCGAAACTTGGATCTCGCTCCGCCAACGCTCCACAGATTTTAGGAGCAAGTTCGGCGATGATACAAAGCCCTCCTGAAGGGGCACCAAATGCACAAGCCCCCTCGTGAGTAAGGGGATATCAGGAGTTGGCGGACAAGAATGTCCGCGTTCCGTTATGACCATCAGACGTTTCCACTCGCCGCCATCGCAATTCGACGGATCTGCAATTACACTCGACGAGGACGAGACGCGGCACCTCCGCGATGTGCTGCGGCTAAAGGTCGGGGACACGGCGAATGTGTTCGACGGCGAAGGACGTGAGTTCGAATGCCGCATTGACACTATCGAAAAGCGAGAAACCAAAGTGTCGATCGTTAAAGAAATCACGCCTCCCTCCCCCGAATCGCCGCTCGATCTGTCTATCGCGGCCGTACTTCTCAAAGGCGACAAACTCGACCTCGTCGTTCAAAAGGCAGTCGAACTCGGCGTAAACCGATTTATCCCAGTGACCTCTGTCCGCTGCGATGTGAAAGCCGCCGACCCATCTAAACGAGCCTCTCGTTGGAAACGTATAGCGATGGAAGCAACAAAACAATGCGGACGAGCCAGGCTGATGCAGATCGAAAATGTCGTTGATTTTCGAGAGTTGATCAACCGAACGAACGCCGGAGACGTGACGCGGATCCACTTCTCCGAACGCGACGGCGAGACGTTTGATGCAGTGGAAGGAGCGAAAAAGATCCTCGCCTTCATCGGACCCGAGGGTGGCTGGGATGATGCCGAAATAGAAAAGGCGACAGGCGCCGGGATCACGTCGATCACATTCGGCGGCAGAATACTAAAAGCCGATACCGCCGCGATCTCAATCGCCTCGATCCTGCAGCACCGCTTCGGAGATATTAATTAACTGGATTCGCTTGTACGACCCGCGGTCTTACGTAAGCCTCGCCGCGTTGCTTTAACTTCGCCTTTGTACCGATCGAGAAGATCGCGGAATCCAGCAGCTGCTGGCTCTCGAGCTTGAAGCTCGTCGTGCCTTTTGCATCCACATCCGGATCGTCGTAGTTGAGGATCAGGTATCGCCGCTTCTCCTTGATCAGCCCGGCGAGTCCTGCTCCCGGCAGCGGTATGTACTTCACAACATTGCCCGCTGTCGTAGTCACCGACTTTTCATCGGGGTAAACCATCAGAACGGAAGCGTAGGGAATACCGAACCGTTCCTTGCCGTCCTCTCCAAAAAACACGAGCCGTTCATTCGCGTCGTCAAAGTTCAGCGTGCCCGATTCTTTATCGCTCACGCCAAAGAATCCGCCCTGATATTGGGCATTGAACGTCGCGGGAGCAGCCTTAACGTCCCGAACCGTCGCCTCCTTTTCCGGCGGCCGCATCTGACCGAACGCGGCCCCACCGAACACAAATAGGGCGACTAAAACGTGGGCGATCTTCATAAGTTTTCCGGAGAGAGATCCTAAAATCCGATCTGTATCAGGATAGACGCTTGCCGCGGGGAAATAGTTGTAAATCTGAATGCTGGACCGCTAAATGACCGAGTCGCGCGCGTCCCGCATGCAATGCTTCAATTACGCGGCTGCCTGTTCACCCAAATAAGCCGCTATCCGCTGCTCGGCGAGCTTCACGTATTCCGCGGAGATCTCTGACCCGAACCATTGCCGGCCGAGCAGGGAAGCGATCTTGGCTGTCGTGCCGCTGCCCATGAAGCAGTCGTAAACGACATCACCCTCGTCCGTCCACGTGCAGATCTGGTCTTCGACGAGTTGTTCGGGGAATATCGCGGGGTGTTGGAAAGCGATCTTGTCGCGTGAGGATGAAGTCCCGACGTTGTAGAAGAAGATGTTGTTGACCTTTCGTTCTTTCGGAGCGATATGGTCGTGAGCCAGATCGTTGCGGCCCACCTTGGTGATCCGAAAAGACTTGAACGCCTTCTCCTGCTTGATCGCCTGCATCATCGGGTTAAACGTCTTAGGAGCGCCCTTCGAGAAACAAAACATATACTCGAAGCATTGCCGGTAACGCTTGCCGCAATCGCTCGGGATCGGGTTATTCTTCGCGTAGATCATCGTATCGTGAACGCGAAATCCGGCTTCCTTGAAGGCGAACGCATGCGAAAAACTCGACAGCGTCTCGTCCCCGTTCACCGTCCGATCGCCCACGACCCAGATCACCACCCCACCCGGCTTCGTCTTCGCAAACAACCCGCTCGCGATCTCCTCGACCGGAAAGTGATACCCGTTGTACTCCCGCAGATCATCGTACGGCGGACTCGTTATCGTCATGTCGATAAAGTCGTCCGGCAAACGCCGAAAAGTGTCGAGGCAATTCTCGGTATAGATCCTTTCAAACTTGACCATATAGATAGGCTTTCAGGTGGTCTTTGTTTTCGTTCTTCTTTCTGTGTTTTTCCTCTTGCTCTTCCTATTCTGTGGTTAAGATTTCTGAAACCACAGAACAAGATAATAAACATGAACCTCTAGAATCTGGCGTCTCCAAACCCCTGCTTCCACGAAAGCGAATCCGCCATCACGGCGAGTTTCTGTTGTTCGGCATCAGAAAAATGAGGTTTCAGTCTGTCGATGATCGTCTTCGCGAGCGTCGTCGAAAGTGGCCCCGAGTGCGACATCAGGCTCGGAAAATATCCCATCCGCACACCGCCCTCGCTTGTCCGATGAAACACCGCCGCCTCTTCACCCGACAATGATTCGACATCGGCGCCCGACTCCAGCACCTTCAGCGGGATAGAGTGTTCGGGCACCCCATCCTCGGCCGAGCCTAACAGCAGTATTGCGATCAGCGTCCGCTTGTCCTCTACCAGATCCCGTCGCAGTTCACCCAGCGCGGATGCCTGCCCAAGCCGCGTTGAGGGGCTGAGATATTCCGGATTCACCAGCCGCGAGTCGCTGATAACGCCAACCACATCGCCGATCGCGACGAACTGCCCAAATGTATACTCGTCCGCCGCCGTCACACCCTCGCCGTCACGCCCGTCAAGCACGCGTGCAACATACGCGATATGCGAATTCGAACTGACGATCTTCGCGATCTTCATAAGTCCATAAGTCAGAACCGCGGGTGCGTCAGCGGGCGGATCAAACAACGGCACTCCACGTCGGCGCCACATACAACAGCCACCAAAGCACGAGTTGAGCTGTCAAGATCAGCACGCCCGCTGCTAGCGCTCGCCGATCCAACGGATCGCCACGCAGTACCGCGGCAACGCCAAACACAAAAATGAACGGAACAAACACAACCCCGAGAAACGGCACGAGCGAATAGACCGCACATGCCCAAGCCGCCGAACTCGCAAACGGCTCCTTCTCTTCAGACAACGAAGCGGCCATCAACCCTATTTTTCACAAATGGCGCGCATAAAGCAACCTCGGCGCGGGCCGACGTAAAAACCATGGCAAAATGTCTCGACTTCAGGCTCGCGAGACATTACAATTACATAGCGGTCGTCCGACCGCTGCGGTATCCTCACCGGAACAGGAAGTAAATGCAAAGACCACAGGAAAGTCTCGACGATTTCTTAAATAGTATTGAACCGCGGCCGGAAACGGCGCCTTCTAAGGTTTCGCTACGTCCGACGGGCGAGGTTGAGGTGCTAAGCCCTCTGCCGCTTGATCAAGCACCTTCGGTAACCTCGAGCAGATTGTTGCTCCAACATGGGGCACCGCGGATCTCATGGTTTCATCGCTCGCTTATCTTTGGCGGCGCAGCTGCTGCGGCAGTCATGATCGTGTTTCTGAGTGCCGTATTCATCGCGATGAGTGAACGGTCAGACATGGCCTCCGTTGACGGTGTCGATACCCCGAGCTATCCTTCGAACGCTCCGATCGATATCAGTCTCCCTCCGGTTGACGAGACCGCTGCGACGGACGACTCCACATCCGCGATAGGATCGAAGATCTTGGGCGAGTTGCGCACGATTCGACGTGTAGTTAAGTCTCATCGCATCATCACGGAGGTCCAACGGGTCGACTACCGCCCTCGCCGCACGCGGCTTCCGGCACAGGTGCCGTTTGTCCCAACTACCCTCGTGATCTACGTCGAAAACGGCGAAATAAAAAACCGCATCGAACCCGCCTTCTCCGCCGCATACAAGTTACCCGCTTCGTTCGCTAATTAGTCATCTCTCGTAACCAAGCCAAGGTGATCTCTTCTAACTCAGTTGCTGCTGGGCTTGAGTGCCACAACATCGTGTTCACGTTAAGTGCGCTGCAGATTAGTTCGGCAAGGATTCCCGGCCCGCTGCCGGATGAGGTGAAATAGGCGAAGAAACTTGGATGATTCCAATGTACTAACCCGGGCATGATAAATCGGTCAACATCATCCAGGATCTGGCGCATCGGCTCCCCTGATTCTGGGCAACTGCTGGGTAACGACGATTTCAGGACGCCCGGCTGGACGAGCGGAAACACGGGACGTTTCTCAAGATCTGACATGTAGTCGGCTACCCAGTCAATCAACTGATGGCCGCATTTGCGTAACTCCTCGGCGGGCATATCCCCGAGCTCGATGTCCGACTTATCTGTCATGCAAGCGATCTCCTATTTTTCTGTCGAGCACACCTCGCCTAACCAATGCGGCCCACCTGTTTGCTTGTCGTAATGGAGACGAACATGTTTTTAAAGAAGAACGCACTAACGTAGGCCGTATTCCGTCAAATGCGGTATTTGATAGGATTGTGGTCTGTAGAACGCTTAAAGCGATCTCGATTGGGGAGTTTCGCACAGATTCAGCGACAGAAACCGTTGGGAAGCTCTAAAAATCCGGTTTTCAGCCGCTCCGTCCTGCCACAAGGGCCTACGATTAGTTCGGTGCGACCTAGAATTTCAACTGTTTGAGAAGGGCGTCGAATCTCGGATCGGTTCTCAGATTATTCAGTTTAGGGTTAACCTTGAGTTGTGCCATCCGGTGGTCGTGAGCATCAAAAGCTTTCGTCAATTCTATAAACGCGTCGTCGGGGTCTCCTAGCAAAGCGTAATGTTCTGCACGCAGATAGTGGAAATAGTAAAGATCGCTATTCGCGAAGGTTCTCAATGCTTCTTCACCACGTTCAAGCTCGTTATGATCGCTGTAGACCGCTCGAACTGAAGGGTCAATGAAGCCTTCGATCGGGTCCATATAGGAGGGATCTTGTCGAAGCAAATGGTTAGCTTCATAAAGCTGCAACATCTCGGAATAGAAAGCCGTGTAATTTGGCCCCATCTCGATAGTTCGGCGGTATTGCTTTGCGGACTCTGGGTACTTGCCAGCATAAAAAAGAACGCGAGCGAGGTCTGCGTTAGTAGGGGCTGAGTTCGGCTCGATCTCCAAGGCCCGATTGACAGAGGCAATTGCTTCATCAAAACGGCCCATCTCTCCTAAATAGAGCCCGTACCACTGGTGAGATCGGGCATTAAGAGGATCGAGTTCTATCGCCTTTTTGAATTCCTGATCCGCTGCAGGCCAGTTGTACTCATATAGCCATCCGACAGTCGCGAGAGACAAGTGACCTTCGGGAAGCTGCGGGGCGATCTCGAGCGCACGCTTTGCCGCAGCTCTGGCTTTTGGGAATGCTTCAGTCGCTGGAATATTACCCCAAACACTTTGGAGAAAATAGGTATTTGCCAGCCCGCAGAGGGCCAATCCGAAATCCGGGTCTAAGGCGAGGGCTCGTTGGAAGTAGGCATGGGCTTTTTCAAGCGACTCACCCGTTCGAAGCTTCCAATTCATTTGTCCGATTTTATAGAGCCTCAGCGCTTCAGCGTCGCTACTTCCGCCAAGCATTCCTTCGACGTCGAACTCAGCTTTAGAGGTTTGGTTATCCGGAGGTGGTTTGATTTCGTTTGACCGTGTGCTTCCGGGAAAAACACCGAAAGCAAAAAATATGGTCATTATCACGAAGGCGAGAAGTGCGATTGAAAGGAGACCTGCTCTGTAATGCAGGACAATCTTGGCGAGGCGGTAGGAGAACGAGTCAGCTTTTGCCTCGGCCCGCTGGCCCTTCAAGCACCTGAGCAAGTCGTCTGAAAAGTCGACAACGGAGGTGTACCTTCTCTCGGGATCCTTTCTCAAAGCCTTAAGGACGATATTGTCTAGAGGCGGCCCTATAAGGCGTTCCCGCGACTCTACGTGGAGGGTTGCCCTCATCACTCCGGACGGGGCAGGGGGCTCCACCTCGCAAACCGCGCGTACTATTTCATACGGCGAACTCTTATCAAATCTATAGGGATGCGTACCGGTAATAAGAAGGTAAAACAACACGCCTAAGCTATAAATGTCGGATGCCTTTCCCACGGCCTCCCCTCGCATCTGTTCAGGGCTCGCGAATTGAGGGGTCATCATTCGAAACGCAGTGGCGGTGGAGGCCAGTTCATCGTTACCCAGTATCTTCGCGATGCCGAAGTCGAGTAACTTGGGTTCGCCGAAAGCCGTTACAAGAATATTGGAAGGCTTGATGTCCCGGTGCACTACGGAATGGTCATGGGCAAAGGCAACCGCTGAGCAGATCTTTCTAAAAAGAATGATTCGATCCTTGAGCGTCAGTTCGGCTTGGGAACAAAATTCCGTCACCGGCAACCCGTCCACATACTCCATCACAAGATAAGGCAGCCCCGTCTCTGTAATGCCGCCATCCAGAAGTCCTGCGATATTGGGATGTACCAGATCAGCCAGTATCTGGCGCTCATTCTTGAATCGATTTATGACATGCTCGTTCTCTATCCCGTGCCGGACGAGCTTTATAGCTACAAGCTTCTCAAAAGCATCATCGTTGCGGGAGGCCAGGTACACTGCACCCATGCCGCCTCGACCCAGTTCGCGTTCGATGCGATAGGCTCCGACAAGTTTCCCGATCGCAGACGCCTCTTCCGATTCCAGAACATTGTTTGCGATCTGCGATGCCGATACGTTGGCGATCGGAACTTTTAGGAAGTTTTCGATTTCGCTGTAGGACTTTAGAAGGGTTTCAACCCTGCGACGGAGCTGATGGTCGGGACAGGCTGCGTCGAGAAATTTCACGCGCGAGACTGAATCGAGATCGATGGCGGAATTAAACAGATCTTCGATGTCAGTCATTCTTACCTTTAAGATCCGTGAGCAGCCACGCTCGAGCGAATCGCCACCCCCTTTCGACAGTGGATTCCGAGACTTCCATCACGGTTGCAGTTTCCTCGATCGATAAACCTCCGAAAAACTTGAGCTCCACGATCCGACTTGCTTTCGGGTATTCATTCTCAAGCCTGTTTAGTGCCTCATCCAGTGCTATCAGATCCAGATCTTCGTCATAGACATAACGGTTTGCCTCGTCAAGCGAAAGTTTGATGGCACCACCACCCCGCTTATCGCGGCCTCTCGAGATAGCGTGGTTGATCAATACGCGCCGCATCATAATGGCGGCCATGCCGATGAAATGCTCGCGACCAGCCCATTTGAAATGCCGCTGTTCGCAGAGCCTCAAGTACGCTTCGTGCACCAGGGCAGTAGGCTGCAGTGTATGGTCGGACCTTTCCTGTCTTAAGTAACCGGCTGCAAGCCGACGAAGTTCTTCGTACACGACTTCGATCAACTCGTCCCGCCCCCCGAAAACCTGGCTGTGGGTCGTATCAGTCAATTGAATGAGGGGCTGAGAGTTCATTCGAAAAAAAATATAACACAAATCGCCAAACGACATTGGGAGGAAAGAATGCCGTGGCTACCGGCCGCGAAATGACTTTCCAATGATCGTAAGTACGTGAAAACCAGTTGCTTTGTTCCGGCGCGAAATGAGACCCTGCGGCAGCTTCGCGATCTACGCCGCTATTCACTTTTTCAATTAACAATGCCAACCAAGTGAACATCGGCGTGGACCGGGTTGAACTATCAACGTTGCCAACGTCGAGACGGGGGGTAACTAACTCGTGATAGATCAGGAAGGAGGTGTGCCGGAAAAGGCCGAAGAGGAGCGACCGCCGCGGCCGGCGAGACGGAGGTTCCTGAGACTATTGGAGCAGAATCTCAAGCAACCTTTATCGATGAAGGAGTCGCGAAAATCAGGCGTTCAGCGGCTCTCACGAAATTAAGAAAAGATCTCAAGTCGAGGAAGAACTAGC
>JBDSLC010000137.1:0-2700 GCA_039916585.1 Pyrinomonadaceae bacterium
CGGTCTTCTTACCGAGCGAATCTTCCAGCAGTTCGATCAAGCGGGACAGTTCGGTTGTCTCAGATTCACCGAGATTAAAGACCTCGTGCATCGACGAGTCATAGTCCATCGCCGCCCGAACGCCGGAGATGATGTCGTCTATGTACGTATAATCACGCCGCGTCGAACCGTCACCGAATACGGTGATCGGCTCGCCTTCCCATATCCGCTTCGAGAACTTGTGGATCGCAAGGTCCGGCCGCTGACGTGCGCCGTAGACTGTAAAAAAGCGAAGGCAAACGGTACGGATATCGAACAAATGCGAATAGGTGTGGCAGATCAATTCGCCGGCAGCTTTCGTCGCCGCATAAGGAGAAATGGGGTTGAAAATCGGATCATTTTCGGCGAAAGGGAGCTTCTCATTTTCGCCATAAACGGAGCTCGAGGAACCAAATACAAATTGCTTTATCTCATAATCTCGCGCAAGTTCGAGCAGGTTCAGCGTGCCGTTAATATTCGTTTCGGCGTAGAGTTTCGGCTCTTTCAGCGACGGGCGAACTCCCGCACGTGCCGCTAAATGAACGATCACATCAAACTCGTTCTCGTCGAACACCGGCCGCAGGCTTTCGGCATTGCGAATATCGGCTTCAAAGAACTGAAAATCGCCGGACTTGCGAACCTCTGCAATGTTCGCCCGCTTCGTTTCCGGCGAGTAAAAATCGTTCAGATCATCGACGACCGACACATTCCAGCCGCCCTCAGCAAGAAGATGTTCGGTAAGGTTCGAGCCAATAAATCCGGCCCCGCCGGTGATAAGTACGTGCTTCATTTATCTAAAGTTAAAAATCCGGCGTTCTGAGTTCAAACCGTTAGTTCAGAAATCTCTGCTTCGCATGGTACCGGTGCAGCAATTCTTCCAGAAATCCCTCGTATGTGAAGGTCGCCGCATCGTACTGCGGCTTCAGTCGAAACATTATCGGCAGAGCGATCCGCCAAGCCATCCAGATCCGCTGCCGTTCGGTCAGGTCCCAGCGGCGACGCAAAAAACTCTCGATCACTTCGATCTCGCTCTCACCGATCGACCCCAAGCCGGCGTCGAATGCGGTACGCGGCTGCACCCGTCGAAACGCCGCGTCGGCGACTGGGTTCGAGAACGTATCCGCAAACGTCGGAGCCTCGTCTGTTCGCTCGCGGATCACGACGGTACCGGCGAACATATCGCCAACTCGCTGATCGCGACTATTCAGAAATACGACGATCAGCCCCACCGAATACGCCGGCAGCACGAATCCGGGAATCGCGTCAAAGATGCGAAGCAGGTTGCGGGCGATCGCCTCCCACAGCGTTATCGGACGACCATCTTCCCGGATCACGCGCAGCTTCATCAGGCGTTTTCCGGGGGTCTGCCCATCCCACCACCATTCGAAAAATGCGAAATACCCTGAAAAAAGCAGGAATAGCACGATGATCAGAAGCGCATAGATCCAATTTGGCGTATTGACGCCGATACTCTCGACAATGCTCTCGCCGCCGCCGCCGAACAGGCCCGCTGCAAACAAAAATATGACCGCAACTATCGCGATCGTAAGGTATTGGATCGTATGATCGATCGCGACCGCCAGGAACCGATTGCCTATAGACGCAAGAGCAAACGCAAGCGGGACCCGCTCCGGCGTTTCGATTATCAGCGTCTCTTCAGTTTCGATTATTTGAGCGGACATAGGTCACGAACATTATGCAATGTTCGGAAGCATCTTGTCTTTTCGAAGGCTGGTTACATATACTCTAGATTGTCCCGAGGGTTTGTTGTGCGGGGCCGAGGTGATTAATTTGCAGCCCGTAATTCATAGAGGAAAGACGAACGCCGAAGGGTTACGCTTCGCGATCGTGGCCAGCCGCTGGAACGATTTCCTGACATCAAGACTTGTTGACGGAGCCGTCGATGCCCTTTCATCAGCCGGGGCCTCCGAAAGCGACGTTGAAATATTCATGGTGCCCGGTGCGTTCGAACTTCCGCTCGCCGCTCGAAAGGCCGCTGAGTCGGGGAAATTTGACGCAGTGATCGCTATCGGCGTGGTGATCCGCGGAGAGACTCCGCATTTCGATTACGTTGCCGGCGAAGCCGCGAAAGGCGTCTCCGCCGTGTCGCTCGAAACCGGGGTTCCGGTGATGTTCGGTGTGGTCACGACCGAAACTGTTGAGCAGGCGATCAACCGTTCAGGCTTGAAGGCCGGTAATAAGGGTTTCGAAGCCGCGATGGCCGCGGTCGAGGTCGCGAGTCTCTATCGAGAGATGTTAGCGACCGAGAACAAGGGTAAGGGCAAAGCGTTTCCGCATGTCGTTTGAAAAGGAAGAAAAGGCCTCAGGCACACGCCGAAAAGCGCGTGAAAGCGCTCTGCAGATGTTATTCGCCGCCGACGTCGATAAGGCCCAGGCGGAAGACTCAACCACCGCGTACTGGAATGAGCTCGGCGATTCATCGTTCGACGAACGCACGCGGGAGTTCGCCAGCAATCTCGTCCGCGGCGCAATAAAAAATCTCGACACTGTCGACAACCGCATCCGCTCCCGCGCCGAACACTGGCGCATCGAGCGAATGGCCATTGTCGACCGCAATATTCTCCGCCTGGCCGTATATGAATTTCTTTACGAAGATACCCCCCGAACAGTCGTAATTAATGAGGCCCTGGAAATCGCCCGTAGATTCTCAACGTTCGAGGC
>JBDSLC010000138.1:0-8381 GCA_039916585.1 Pyrinomonadaceae bacterium
TAGTCTTACGGCCGAGTATCATCAGGCCGAGGCCTTCTTCAATGTATTCGGGGCGATCCATGCAGAGCATGTAGTCGCCCGAGATCTTGTGTGCTTCGAGCTCGAGTTCGTAGAGGGTAGGGTCGAAAATGCTAAGCGGATTGACGTCGGCATCGGAGTAGCTCGCGATCATCTGGGCGAAATCGTACGCGTGTCGCCCTTCGTGGACGAACGTTCCCTCGCACCCCCGCTGCCCGCCAGTGTCGATCGTCTCCTCGGCAATCGCGATATACACCTCGCCGAGAGCTTCGCGCAGCCCAAGCCGCTCCTCAGCGATCTTCTCATTCGTCGCCGCCGGATCTATCAACCCGGTGATCCCCGAAGCATTTATCTCGCTCACCGGCTGAACACGCACTAACATATCCGACTTCAAGATAAGCTTCGCGATCATCCGATGCATTTCGCTCCCATGCTCCATGATCGCGTCAAAGGCATCTTCGACGGACTTGCGATATTTCCGGCCGATGCCGTTGTCGAACTTCATAAGAATTTTCCCGCGAAATACGCGAAAGAACGCGAAACTTGGAAATGTCGGTTTTCGCGTTCTTTCGCGTATTTCGCGGGCAAACTAAAGCCTCCCAAACCCGCACCAGCTATTGCTGTTGTGCCAGACGATCTCAACGTCCTCAGCCTTCGCGTCTTCCCACCAATCTTGAAACTCTTCCTTCGAGATGTAGAAAGCGGTCGGGGCGACGAGGTGGTCGAAGACAATGTTGTGTTGTTCGCGCCAGCCGAAAGTGCCTAGGTGGTTGAGATAGTCATTGTAGAACAGCTTCCTCGCGACCGGTTTCGCCGCGATGTTTGCCGGGCGGTAGACGAGTTTCGTCGTTAGGAACAGCGAAAGTGTCGGTAGCTTCGAAAGCTGATACAGCATCGGCTGACTGATCTTGGACGTAAAGCCTTCGCGGATCGGGTTGACGTATTTGGTGATCCACTCGTTGTTCTCGTACCCATAAACCCATGCTGAAATATTGCCGCCTTTCTGCACCTTCGACGCGAGTGAAAGGAATGCCTTTTTCGGATCCGGAGTGTGATGTAGCACGCCCACGCTGAAGGCGTAATCGAATACTCGCTTGAGCGGAAGCTTGAAAATGTCGCACTGAATGATGTGAGCGTTTGGCATATGGCGGGTCAACGCAAATGCCGATTCGACTCCGTCGCCGAGGTCGATCCCAACGACTTCCTTCGCTCCCCATTCAGCCGCGAGCTTCGTGTGCCGCCCTTTGCCGCAGCCGCCTTCGAGCACGATCTTGCCATCAAAAAACTCAGGCTTTACCGGTTGCAGCCAGCCGAGAAACTGGTCGAGATACTTCGGGTCTTCCTGCGTAAAATGCGTCCACTGCCAGCCGAAGTTCTCCGCCGTCTCAGCCTTATCCGCCTCGATCTTGCCCAGATCCGCAAACCTTGGCACACCGCGCACGACCTTATACTCGCGGTCGCACTTCTTACACGTCAGCACGCCCTCGATGATCTCTTTGTCGTCGTACGTGCTAGCATAAGCCAGCAAAATGTCCCCACCACACGTCGGGCAGGCGAGCATGTCTAAAAGCTTTTCTTTCATAAAAAATCAGCCACGAACCTCAGTTTTTAGCCACGAATTGCACTAATTTCACGAATTCATGTTGCCTCTATCAAAGAATTCGTGCGATTTGTGTTAATTCGTGGCTAACTTTTTCGTGGCTGATTTATCCTCTTCTTAAATTCCTCAAACTCCTTATAAGGAAACGGCTGGCGCCAGTTGAACTCG
The DNA here is from genome assembly GCA_039916585.1 of Pyrinomonadaceae bacterium. Classification (GTDB taxonomy): domain Bacteria; phylum Acidobacteriota; class Blastocatellia; order Pyrinomonadales; family Pyrinomonadaceae; genus OLB17. The sequence continues at coordinate 1,787 of JBDSLC010000138.1, forward strand.
AATTCGTCGGTGTCGCGGTCTTCGTAGAGCTGATCGAAGGTCACGGCGAATGCGGCGAGGGTTTCAGTGATCGTTCCGGTGTGCGAATAAACCAACTCGCGTTCGGCCGAGTCGCGGTCTTCGGTCGGATATTGATAGATTTCGATGGTCAGATCCTCACCGCTCCGCACGAACCGAAAATCGAACTCCTCCGGATCGCGATTCCACCTGAGCAAATATTCATCCACCGACGACGCGGGATCTCCCAGTTCGGTCAATATCCGCATCAGGTCCGGCAACGCCGTCGCGTGCGGAGCGTGGGCCGTCGTCGTGTGAAACTCGTTCACGTCGTCCTCAAACCCTATCGACATCCATCCGCACTGCGGGCTGTTAAAACTGACCTCAAATTTCCGCGACATAAGTGAATTATGGTAACGTTTGAGCGAATGTTCAACAAACGAGGTGCTGACGATGTTTCACGTACTGGCTAAACGAGCGCTTTTGCTCATTCTCCTTTTGGGATCGGTGTTCATCGCTCAAACCCAGACACTTAAAGCACAGGTTCCAACTCAGACCAAGGTCAGTGATCTTGTTGTCGCCGAAGTTGTCGCGGATGATCCGTCCCAAGGGATGGATAAACTAGTCGACCTTTTGAAGAAGGAACGAGCAAAGGGTCCTGAAATTCTGGTTGTTCGCGTGGAAGGCATCGAGGTGAAGATTGGGCCTGAACCCCGCCCCGACAATGGGCTTCCGGTGTATCCGAATCCACTATTTTTGTTGGCTTCTGTTGACGCGCAGGGAAACTTGATTCTGAATAGCGAGAAGCTCGGCAATCTGACGGATACTTCGGCGTTCACCAAACGGCTTGTTGAGATATTCAAGGAGCGGGAGGAAAACGGTGTATTCCGTTCGGGTTCGAACGATGTGGAGAAAACGGTCTCATTGAGATTGGATCCGACGTTGAAGGTTAGCAATCTGAACAAGGTCGTATCGGCCATGGACGCCGCAGGTTCCGAGCCGATCATCCTCCTCATCGATCCGCCGGCCGAAGTTGTAGAGGCCATATTTCCTTTGCGCCCCAGTACATCGAAGAAGCCAAAGAAACGGAATCGCTAGAGATCTCATGAAGCAGTATCACGACCTTCTCAAGCACATTCTCGACAACGGCACCCGCCACGAGGACCGAACCGGTGTCGGGACGATCTCAACGTTTGGATATCAAACGCGGTTCGATTTGCGTGAAGGTTTTCCGATCGTTACCAGCAAGCGCGTGCCGTTTCGGTGGGTTGCGGAAGAATTGTTTTGGTTCCTAACCGGTTCAACTGACGAATCCGATCTGCGTGCTCGAGGCGTCGATATCTGGCAGGAATGGGCGACCGAAGAACAGACGCGGAGGTTCGATCGAAAAGAAGGCGACCTCGGCCCGGTTTATGGGTATCTTTGGCGTTCGTTCGGCGGCGATTATCCGCAGACCAACGGCGTAGACCAGATCGCGAGATTGATAAACGAGATCGAAACGAACCCGAATTCACGACGGCTGATCGTTACGGGATGGAATCCTGGAACGTGTGATGAGGTCGCTTTACCGCCGTGTCACACGCTATTCCAGTTCAAGGTGGAAGGCAGAAACCCGAACGGTAGTGAGGGTGTCGGAGCCAAGGGAATTCTCCATTGCCAGCTTTACCAACGCTCCGCGGACGCGTTTCTCGGTGTTCCGTTCAATATCTCGAGCTACGCACTGCTCACCCATCTCGTCGCTCACGTCTGCGGACTCGAGGTCGGCGATTTCATCCACACCTTCGGCGATCTGCACATCTACTCGAACCACCTCGACCAGGTCAACGAACTCCTTTCGCGCGAACCACTCGAACTGCCAAAGCTAGAGTTCGCGAACGCCGACCACCTGAAAGGCCTCGACGGCCTGCTCAATTTCAAATTTGAGAATCTGAAATTAGAGAACTATCAGTCTCACGGCAAGATCGCCGCGCCCGTCGCTGTTTAAAAGGAAAAGCCGGAGCGTTACCACTCCGGCTTCAGAAACTCCGACGAACCCCTCTTATTTCGGCTTCGACACTATTGAGTATTCGATACGCCGGTTCGCGTATTTGCCGGCGGGGGAGGCATTGTCCTTCTTCGGTTTGTCGGCACCGTATCCGCGTATCTGCAGGATGCTGCCGTTCACGCCGTTCTGAACGAGGAAGTTCTTCACCGCATTCGCACGATTCTCGGACAGCTTCTGATTAGCCGCAGCGGAACCGTCGCTATCAGTGTGACCACCGATCTCGAGCGTTACGTCAGCCGGCAATTTCTTGATGTACGACGCAGCCTTCTGCAGTGCCGCATACCGTCGCGCGGGCACCTCAAACTTGTTGGTCTCGAAATTGATGATCAGTATGTTGAGAGCCTTTAAGAGCTGCTCGGCCGTGTACGGGTCGGGCAGCGCCGCGAGTGCCGCGTTGTAGCACGCCTCCGCGCGGTCGTCCTCACCCGGCTCAAAGTTCGTACAGTCGCCGGTCGGCTGAACAGTTTGCGACGCTTTACATCGTGCGATCACGGGCGGCGGATTCTCCCCGCGGCCGCCCTCGACCGTCATCGGATCGCAAGTAAAGCTCGGATGACGAATGGTGATGTTCTTCTTGCCCGGAGCGAGATTCGGAATTTCCGAATCACCGTGTTCGTTCGATACGGCGAGCAGCTTGTCATCGATGAGTATGTCGCTCCCCGGCGGGGCTCCCTTGATCGTGGCCTTAAAGCTCGAATCGCGGAGGATGAAGAAGTACACTACGCCGAGTACAGCCACAGCGAAGAAGAACATCGCCATCAGCCCAGCCACTACCCAGACCCATCCGGGAATGCCGCCTTTAGATTTCTTTTCCTCGGCTGCCTGTGCGGCCTGTTCGGTAGGCGTCGGTGGCAACTGCTGATATTTTGCTCGCTCCGATTCGGGAAGCTGAAAGTATGGTGTGGTCTTGTCAGGCCCGCCTCCGCCCCAATCCGATTGAGCCGAGCCAAAATCTGCGGGATTCACGTTAACGTTGGCTTGGGTCGCACCCCAGTCCGCCGGCGGTGAAGATTGCCCCGCTCCCGGATACATTGTCTTGCCGAAGTCCTGACGGTTTACGTCGATCGGCTTGATGTTGATCGCGGTCTTGCCGAAATCATCAGGCGGCCGCGGTGCCGGCGGAGCCGACTGCGGCACGTCGATCTTGTAATTCGTCTTGGCCCAATCGGGTTCGCCGCCGCCATAGCCTCCACCGCCTGCCTGGTTTCCAGGCAGATTAATATTGGGTGTGGTCTTGCCCCAATCGTCAGGCGGCGGGCTTGGTTTGTCTTTGTAATCGCTCACACGGGTTCGAGGTTACCGAGGGCAAGGGCCGCCAGTAGATATCCGATAAGTCTATCACAACTTATTCGGCGCGGTACCGCAGATTAGTTTGCCTTGATATTCGGCGGTTGAGCGTTCTTCGTCCTGAGACCGATGCCCGGGTCGGCCGCGATAAATACTCGCTTCGCATCGAACGCGGAGGTATTTATAGGCTGATAGGAAAGGAGATATCGGTTCTTTCGGAGTTCCTCGCAGATGAACTTGGCAGCGGTCTGAGCTTCCTCAAGCGGGAACGCCTTTCCGCCGGTTCCTTCGGTTAGCTGGGTGATCACGGCCGGTGCCTTCGGCTGATCTCGGCGATATGCCCCGCCCGAGCGGTCGGGGATCTGTAGAAAATAGACAGTGATGTTGTTGTTCTGCAGGTCGCCGATGATCGAGTCGAACTTCTTCTTACTCCCGCGATCCAGCCCGTCGCCGATAACTACGACGGCGGTTTTACGGGTTCCTGGCATCAGCGGGAGCAGCACTTCATTCGACGCCGCGTTCAGCGCGTCGAACAGATACGGATTGCCCTTCTTTCGAAACGTCGCGAGCGAAGCTTCTATCTTCTTAGCGTCGTCGGTCCATTCCTGAATGATCTCGGCCTTCTCGTCGTAAGCAAGCACAAATATTTGATCGCCCTCGAAGATCTCGTAGGCAAACTCCATCGTCGCTGCCTTCATCTTCTCGATGTCGGTCGGCAGCGTCTGCGAATTATCGACGAGGATCACGATTCGCGACGGCGACGGGTCGAAGCTGAAATTGCGGATCTTCTGCTCTACCCCGTTCTCGTAGAGAAACAGATTTTCGACCTTGATCGGATCCTTCTTTTCGTCCGTTCGCCATGCCGTGACGGACATCACCGATCCATCAAGTTCTGAACCGGTCCGAGCGCTATGGCGCGACTGGGCAGCAGCGGAGACCACCGAAGTTCCCAGTATTAGAAGTGTCAAAAGTCGACTCACACGCGTATGCTCAATCACTTTTTGGCTTTGATGCCGAATCGGACGTTGTGGTTGTTGCCGGGGTCGAAGAAGTTTCTTTGCTCGAACTTTCGCTGCCCGAACTTTCGCTGCTCGAACTTTCCCCGCCTCCGGAAGAAGCCGCTGCTGGCGGGGCTCCGCTCTTCTTTGCATAGTCCGTCACATACCAACCCTCGCCCTTGAACGCAAAACCCGAAAGCGACCACTGTTTTTCCAGCTCGCCTTCGCAATGTTCACAAACTTTCAACGGTTCTTCAGAAACAGATTGCCGCTTCTCAAAATGAGAACCGCACTTTTTGCATCTGTATTCGTAAATAGGCATATCAAAACAAGCTCAAAACATATTCGTTTCTTAGCCCGCGTCGAATCCGCTAAAATCGATTAGTCGAATTCATTTACAGCTATGAAACGTTTAATAACAATATCGTTCACTATTATCTTACCAACGCTCTCCTTTTTTGCTCAATCGGCGAAAGAGACGGTCGTACGCACCGTCCCGTCGGTCGATCTTAATAAGTATTCCGGCACCTGGTATGAGATCGCGAAATATCCGAACAAATTTCAGAAAGACTGCGTCGGCAACACCACCGCGACATATACATTGAAGGGCGAAGGCAAGATCGAGGTATTAAACCGCTGCCTCGAAAAAGACGGCACCACCAAGGCCGCGAAAGCCGCCGGCAAGATAAACGACAAGCAAACGAATGCCAAGCTAAAAGTGCGATTCGCTCCCGGCTTCACGTCGTTCCTGCCGTTCGTGTGGGCGGATTACTGGGTGATCGACCTGGCGAAAGACTACAGTTACGCGGTCGTGGGCACGCCCGATCGCAATTATTTCTGGATCTTGAGCCGCAAAAACGAGATGGACGATTCGACCTACCAAGAAATTCTCCGCCGAGCCGAAGCTCAAGGATTTGTACCGGGAAAGGTCGTAAAGACTCCGCAAAAACTCGAAGCCGGGAAGGGAATCGTCCTCAACCAGTCGTAGAATGAAGACACTTTCCGGACACACCTCTTGGTCCGTGTTTTCGTGAATCACTCTGTGTTTTCCGTGGTTTCTGCCATTAGTTCTAAACGAGCAGAACCACGGAAAATGGAAATCGAACGGACTACCCGGTGATCGAACCTACCAATTCTTAGCCGTCTGGATCTCGACCTCACTCTCGTGCTCCGCCAGGAACCGTTCCGCGTCGATCGCCGCCATACATCCCGTACCCGCCGCAGTGATCGCCTGCCGATAATAAGAATCCTGAGCGTCGCCGCACGCGAAAACTCCATCGACGTTAGTCTTCATCGTCTTGCCTTCCGTGATCAGATAGCCCACGTCGTCCATATTCAGAACGCCCTTGAACAGATCCGTATTCGGCTTGTGCCCGATCGCGATGAACACGCCCTGCGTCTTATATTCCGACGCAACGTTTGTCTCGCGATTCAGCAGCGACACCGTCTCGACTCCGGCTTCTTTTGATCCGTGGATCGCAGTAACTTCCGTATTCCACAGGATGTCGATCTTCTCGTGATTCTTCACGCGGTCGGCCATGATCTTGGACGCGCGGAAATCGTCGCGGCGATGGATCACGGTGACGTTCGACGCAAACTTCGTCAAAAACAACGCTTCCTCCATCGCCGTATCACCACCGCCGACCACCACGATCGGCTTGCCGCGGAAAAAGAACCCGTCGCACGTCGCACACGCCGAAACGCCGTTTCCGCCTAATCCTTCAGGCACCGGATCTTCACCAGGAATCCCCAACCACTTCGCGGACGCTCCCGTCGAGATGATCAGCGAATCCGCCTTAATGACGGTCGTTATCTCCGCCGAATCCTGACTCTCTTTACCGTTCAAAATAAAGGGCCGCTGGCTCAGGTCGACGCTGTCGATCCAAACGTTGATGATCTCCGTGCCGAATCGCAGAGCCTGTTCGCGAAACTCGTCCATCAGGATCGGGCCCATGATCCCGTTCCTAAAACCCGGATAATTTTCGACGTCAGTCGTTATCGTCAACTGTCCACCCGGCTGCGGCCCGTCGATCACCAGCGGATCAAGCTGCGCCCGCGAGCCATAGATCGCCGCCGTCAAACCGGCCGGGCCGGAGCCGAGGATCACAACTTTCTTATGAATTTCCTTAACTGCCATATTCGAGTTCGTTAAACAATGACAAACAGTCGGATTGAATAACTCCTGTCTTTATAGTATAACTTTGCTGCGCAACTTAGGCGATGGCCGACCGATCCAAGTAAAGTGTTTTGTTGTATTAAGTGGAATTCT